>NZ_JBSYGG010000001.1:0-102059 GCF_054121475.1 Salegentibacter profundi | reverse complement strand
AGAAAAGATTAATTAAAGAAGAATATAATGGCAAATCACAAGTCAGCGTTGAAGAGGATACGTAGCAATGAGGCAAAACGTCTTAGGAATCGCTACCAGCATAAAACCACTAGAAACGCAATCAAAAAATTGCGTGAGGCTGATAAGAAAGAAGCTGAAACTTTGCTTCCTTCTGTAGTTTCTATGGTGGATAAATTAGCTAAGAAAAACATTATACACGATAATAAAGCTGCTAACCTTAAATCTAAACTTACTAAGCACGTAGCAGCGCTATAAGATTATTACAGTGTTCAATTATTGAATGCTTTCTGTGAGAACGGGAAGCATTTTTTTGTGCTTTTTTTTAGAAACCTAGAAAACTGAAAGGCCAGAAAGAGTGGTTAGTCTTTCCAGGGCTTTCATCCCCAGCTCTGAATTCCCTTTATGGTTAAGTATAGGACTCCAGACCGCTACTGAATACTGGTCTGGGTGAATCGCTACTATCCCACCTCCAACGCCACTTTTCCCAGGAAGTCCTACCTCAAAACTAAACTCCCCTGCTTCATCGTAAAATCCACATGTTTGCATTAGGGCATTTATACGTTTTACAGTAGTTGGCGTAAGGATTTCTTCTCCTGTTTCGAGGACCTTCCCTTTATTAGCATAGATCATAAATGCTTGTGCCAATTCTTTACAGGTCATCGAGAGGCTACAGAGATTAAAATAGAAATCGACAATCGGTTCAACCTCACATTTTATATTTCCTAATGCTTTCATATAATTTACCAAAGCTATATTGCGATATCCGGTAGATTTTTCAGAAGCTGCAATTTTTTTATCAAAATTTATTTCTGGGTTACCCGAGATCTTTCTGACAAAATCAAGTAATTCTTGTTTAGGATCTTCTAATTGGTCAACCAAAATATCTGAGATTACCAAAGCCCCCGCATTTATAAAAGGATTTCGAGGAACCCCTTGTTCATATTCCAGCTGAGTCAAAGAATTAAAGGGATCGCCCGAAGGCTCCACATCAACCCGTTGCCATAGGTCCTCACCCATTAAAATCATCGCCATGGATAGGGAAAAAACTTTTGCTATACTTTGTATGGAAAAATTTTCATTGCTGTCACCAAAACAAAAGTGTTGGTTATCTCCGCAATAAACGTGCATTCCGAATTTTCTAGGGTCTACTTTAGCAAGTTCTGGAATGTAAGAGGCTACCTTGCCTTCTACATCTCGGTAGTTCATTTCCTCTTGGATAGTATTCAATATTTCCTGGTAATCCATCAATGTAAATCCTTTAAGGAAGTTCCGGTTTCTATTGTGAAAGGTACTTGTTCTGGTTTGAAAATAATGGCATCTGGTTTTCCTTTTAACGTAATTTTATCACCGTTAACTACCAGCCAGCTTCCTTCCCGTAACCCAATTACAGGTTGAGTATTTATTGTGTGAAATTCTTTGATTCTTGTTTCCCGGGTTTCTCCTTTATGTGTTGAATTTTTATCAGGGTCTAAATAATGAGGATTAATGTTAAAGGGAACAACTCCCAATGTTTTAAAAGATGGAGGATATATTATGGGCATATCATTAGTGGTTTGCATAGTGAGTCCGGCAATATTAGTTCCAGCACTGGTACCCATATATGGTGTGCCATGATCAATAGCCTCTTGCAAAATCTTCATGAGCTTATTTTTATATAACTGGGTAACCAGTAAAAAAGTATTACCTCCGCCTGTAAAAATCCCTTCAGCATTTTTTATTGCATATTCGGGATCTTGGAATTCCTGTATCCCTCTTAAGTTGATTCCGGCTTTGGAGAATGCAACAGCAGCTAGGTTGGTATATTCCTCATGTGTAATTCCACCTGGTCGCGCATATGGAATAAATAAGATTTCGGTTATTCCTTGGAAAAATTTTTTTATTTCCGGGATGAGATATTCGAGGTATTCTTGGTTATATAAGGTAGAGGTGCTGGCTAAAAGTGCTTTTTTCATCATGGTTTTTTTGTAAATTTAGAGGAAAAGGCAGGTTTAACAAAAATTTACCTGAGACTTATCCTTCTCATAAGAAGATAAATTGTTCCTTTAAGTTAAAGAAAATATGTTATGATACGCTTTGTGTTTACTTTGATTCTCTTGACCACTGCTTTTCCACTTCTTTGTCAGGAGACACAAAGAGTGATAGTAGAGGGTAAAATTATTGTTCCAGAAGGAGATAATCCCGAAGGGATGACTGTTTATAATGAAACTTCCCAAAGAGGGACTATTTCCAATACTGATGGTGAATTCAGGATAGCTGTAGCAATAAATGATAGTATAAGCTTTTCCGCTTTACAATTTCAGAAGTTCATTGTTGTAGTGGATGAGGGGGTTGTTGATTCAGGTGAACTGAATGTCTTTATTAATGAGGCAGTTACTGAACTTCCCGAGGTGGTTGTCCTGCCCCATGACCTTTCCGGTAACGTAAATGTCGATGTGGCTCGTATGGTGGTCTCAGACCCGGATTTACCACGCTATAGTGCAGCTGAATTGAAAAAAATGAATATTGTTACCGAACCAGATGCCCTTTCGGGACCCGGTAAAAATGAAGCAATGGCTGCAAGTAAGACCCGGCTTATACATGGGCTAAATTTCGTGAATATTTTTAAGGTTTTGGTGGGCGATAGTAACGGAAGCAATCAAATAAAACAACAGGAAAAGGATGAATATATCCGAAAATTATATGATGATGAATTTTTTCAGCAAAACCTGGATATTGAAAAAGATAATATCAACGATTTTATCTTCTACGCTTCAGATAACGGTCTCACTGGCGAGATGATGCAGGAAGGTAATGAACTTGACCTGATAGAATTTCTTATCTCAAAAAGCAAAGATTATAAAGATCAGATTGAAAATTAATAAAACATCACAAATTATTTTGTATTACCTTAAAGTCTCAGCTTGGAAAGGTTAGTGTTAGTTGCCTCCTTGACTGTCCTATTCAATTTCTCCCTTCGAGCTCAGGAGAAGTTTTTTAGAGGGCAAATCACCAATGATTCTCTTCCTTCACCGGTACATATTATTAATATTTCTTCCGAAAAAGGCACCCTCAGTGAGGAAACAGGAGCCTTCGCATTAACCGCGGAGCCGGGAGATTCCATTGTTTTTTCTTCTGTGCAGTATAAGAATGTGAGCCTTGTGATAAAATCGGAAATGCTGGATGAAGTTTTTGAAATCGCATTGGAAAATGAACTCCATGAACTCATGGAGGTGCAAGTTCATAAACTTTCCGGTAACCTAAAACGAGATATAAAAAATTTAAAAACTTTTGATAGGAAAGATTTTGGAATTCCTTATTCCAGTAAGAAACCTCCCGATATTGTAGCGCGTAAAATTATGGGGTTGAGCAGTCCTTCAGACCCGGTAGGTTTAATTTACGGGGCATTAAGTGGAGAGAAAAGGAAACTTAAGCAGGCCAGGGAAAATCAAAAGAAAGTTAAGCAAATCCTTGATGCCCGAAAATTGTTTTCTGAGGAATTTTATCAAAATGAATTAGGACTGGAAGAGACTGAGGTGATGAATTTTCTGTATTATTGTGCAGAAAATCCTGGTTTTCTAAAGTTGTTTAATAGGAAAGATCTCCTGGGTCTCATAGAATTTTATAATACTATCATATCCCAATATAAAAATCATGTCAGTTTGGACTGAATCTTGATGAAAAAAAATAAAACCCTTGAATGAAAAAGATATTTATTCTCTTTGTTTTTTTCTTCGTTTTGGCATCCTCAAAAGTCAGCGCGCATGAATATTACCTTAGCGTTACTGAAGTTAATTACAACCTTGAGAATCGGTCACTTCAGATCATATCCCACGTCTTTGTTGATGATTTTGAAAATGTTTTACAAAAACGTTTTAATAAGAAAATCCGCCTTATAGAAGGTGCTCAAGAAGGCCCAGTGAAAGAAATGATTGCCCGATATTTAGGGCAGAAGCTTCAGCTTAAATCAAATGGTAAGGAGCATGAGTTAAAGTATCTGGGAAAAGAATACGATAATGATCAGATAATTCTCTATATCGAAGTGGAAGATGTTACTCCTTTTACTGAAATTCGTATTTCCAATTCAATTTTAACCGATCTTTTTGATGATCAGAAAAACGTAGTTCACGTAAAAAGCAACGGGATTACCAAAAGTCTTTTATTTCACAAGAATGCAGGTGAAAAAATTTTGAATTTCAGAAATTAAACCATTTAACTTACATTAAGTCCTATTTTTAGAAAAATTAAATAACAATTCAGTTTCATGAGAAAAATTAAATTCTTAATTGCTACATTTTTAATGTTCTTTTTTGTTGGTATCTCGGCTCAGGAAGAGCAACAACAACCGGATCACCGGCAAGGCCACACCAATCAAAACAAGTTTAGACAGCTCTATGATGAGTTTTCAACTCCAAATCAATATCGTACAGGATCCGGGGCACCGGGAGAGGCTTATTATCAGAATCAGGCGGATTATAAAATGGATATCACCCTTGACGATAAGAATACTAAATTAACCGGAAATGAAACCATTACTTACCATAATAATTCTCCTGATAAACTGGAATACCTTTGGTTACAACTGGATCAGAACATCAGGGCCAAAAATTCACCAGCTCAGGAAAAGAATCCCAGTAGTATAAACCCGGTATCTAGCCCTGAAAGATTTACTAAGGAGTTTTTGAAAGAATCTTTTGATGGTGGGTTCAATATTGAGAGGGTTCATCAAGACGGGAATCCGCTTGATTATACCATCAACCAAACTATGATGAGAATCGACCTGGCAGAACCTTTGGAATCAGGAGAAAGCTATACTTTTTCCATAGATTGGTGGTATAATATAAACAATCATGTTACCGATAGAGCTCGATCAGGTTATGAGCACTTTCCAGAAGATGGTAATAATGTTTATGTAATTGCACAGTTTTTCCCAAGGATGGCCGTATACAATGATGTTGAGGGGTGGCAAAATATGCAATTCTGGGGTAATGGAGAATTCGCGCTTCCTTTTGGAGATTATGAGGTTAATATTACTGTACCTGCAGACCATTTTATGGAGGCCACGGGAGAACTTCAGAATCGGAAACAAGTGTATACCAGGGAGATGCTCAAGCGTTATGAAGATGCAAAAGAATCCTTTGATGAGCCTGTGATCATCGTAACACAGGAAGAAGCTGAGAAAGCTGAAAAAGGATTTTCCAACAAAACCAAAACCTGGAAATATAAGGCTAACATGGTAAGGGATTTCGCCTTCTCTACTTCCAGGAAATTTGTTGTGGATATGATGAATACTGATGTTCAGGGAAAAGAGGTGATGGCAGTCTCTCTTTACCCGAAAGAAGGGAATCCTTTATGGGAAGAATATTCAACTCGGGCTGTAGCCACAACTCTTGAAAGTTATTCCGACCAAACCTTTCAGTACCCTTACCATAAAGCAGTTTCAGTGCATGCTAAAAATCAGGGGATGGAATATCCAATGATTTGTTGGAATTACGGTCGTCCAGATGAGAACGGTCAATATAGTGATAGGGTGAAATACGGGATGATAAGTGTTATCATACACGAAATTGGTCATAACTTTTTTCCAATGATTGTCAATAGTGATGAGCGTCAATGGGGGTGGATGGATGAAGGATTGAACACTTTCTCTCAATTCTTGGCAGAGCAGGAATTTGGTAAAAAATATCCTGAGGCGATCGCACCTCTTGAACAATATCCTTCCAGACGAGGTATCCCTTCTAAAATAGTTCCTTATATGAAAGGAGATCAGAAGTTCATTGCTCCAATCATGTCCAACCCTGAACAGGTAATTCAATTAGGAAATAATGCCTATGGAAAACCAGCGACGGCGCTTAATATTCTAAGAGAAACTGTTATGGGGAAAGACCTTTTTGATCACGCTTATAAAACATATGCTAAGCGTTGGATGTTTAAACACCCTACTCCGGAGGATTTCTTTAGAACTATGGAAGACGCCTCAGGGGTAGACCTGGATTGGTTCTGGAGAGGTTGGTTCTATACCACCGATAATGTGGATATGGGTGTGAAGTCAGTAAAGAACTATTATCTCACTGATAAAGCGACCAAAGAAGGTACTGAATTTCTTGAGCGCTATGGTACAGCACCAGAGGATTTTGACGGGGTCTATGTTGTAGAGCAAGGAAGCGAAGAATATGACCAAGCTATGGAAGGAGGAGACCCATTGAAAAATGCATCTACCCTTAACCAGTATTTAATGGATAACTTCTCTGAAGAAGAGCGTGCCGAAATGAAAAATCCGAAATATTTCTATGAGATTACTTTTGAAAAACCTGGTGGAATTCCTATGCCACTTATAGTGGAATATACCTATGGAGATGGCACTTCAGAGAAAGTCACTTATCCTGTACAGCTTTGGAGAAAAAATGATGACCAGGTTACCAAAGCAATCGCTTCGGAAAAAGAAATTACCTCTATAGTTGTAGATCCGGATCTTGAGACTGCTGATGTAGATGTGAATAACAATAGTTGGCCACAGGAAAAGACCACGGATAAATTTGAGGAGTTTAAAAAAAGTCTGGATAATTAAATTGTGGTTATCAAATTTAAAATAATTAAGCCGACTTTAACGAGTCGGCTTTTTTTATAGTTAAATTTGTAGTTATATTTGCGCGTTATGGTAGTACATCCATTATTTATAAGTGGCGCTGAGATCGCCTTTATCATGTTTATTCTAGTGATGGTTTTTGGGGCTGATAAGATCCCGGAGATCGCCAGGGGGCTTGGTAAAGGGATGCGTACCCTAAGAAATGCTTCCAATGATATTAAAAGTGAAATTCAGAAAAGTGCCGAAAAGCAAGGTATAGATACTGATATTTCAAAGGATGTTAAAGGAGAGATCGATAAGGTAAAAGAAGATATTGACGAAATTACTGGTTCGGTTAAACGTAGATTCTAAAACCTGTTGAAATGTGGCAACAGCTTAAGCAATGGGACCGGGAATTGTTTGTGTATCTTAATAATTTAGGAATTGAATCCTACGATAATTTTTGGATTTTTGTAACCCGAATAGAGAATTGGATCCCCTTTTACATTTTTTTATTCCTTTTATACTTTATCGCCTATCACTGGAAAAAAGCAGGATTTTCTTCTTTATTTTTATTAAGTGCTTTTTTAACCACCTGGGGGTTTACCAATTCCGTAAAGGTTTTTCTTGCTCGGTTAAGACCGAATAACAACCCTGAGCTTGTAGATTTAATAAGGATCCTACAGGAACCCACCAACTATAGCTTTTTCTCCGGTCACGCTTCCTCCTCTATGGTGGCCTCGACTTTTATAGTATTAACTTTAAGAGATAAATTCCGATGGATATATGTGGTTTATATTTGGCCACTTCTATTTATAATGAGCCGAGTATATGTCGGGGTTCATTATCCTAGTGATCTATTGGTTGGTGCACTGGTAGGTGTGATTTTTGCCTTTATCTTCTTTTGGCTTTATAATAGATCCGGAAGAAGATTTATTTAACCCGACTTATAGTTAAGCCATCCCTTATAGGTAGAATCACCGTCTCGAGACGCTGGTCGGTTGCTAAAAGGTCATTGTACTCCAATAAAGCCTTTGTGGATTCGTCATCCTTATCTGGAGTTTGAATCACTTTACCGCTCCATAGTACATTGTCGGAAAGAATTATCCCATCTTTATTCATTTTTTCAATAATTAAATTGAAATATGCTGGATAATTCGGCTTATCAGCATCTATAAATACCAGGTCAAAATTAGATTGTATCTCTGGAATTTTTTCAAGAGCATTCCCTAAGTATTGTCTTATCTGATCTTTATAGGCTGAGGCCTGGAAATATTTATGCTGAAAATCGTACAACTCCTCGTTGATGTCTATGGTATGCAAAATTCCACCTTGGGTAAGTCCTTCTGCCAGACAAAGGGCGGAATACCCGGTGTAGGTTCCGATTTCCAGAATTGATTGGGGTTTTTTTATTTTTGATAAAAGACTTAAAATTCTCCCTTGATAGTGCCCGCTTAGCATCCTTGGTTGTAAGACCTTCTGGTAGGTTTCTCGGTTAAGCTTTGCTAATAACTCCGGTTCCCTTGCTGAGTGTTCTACTATGTAATCATCGATGGCTTTAGGAAGAAAATGCATAAATTTAGATCTAACATTGATACTGGCAAAGATAACTGGATTACCGGGAAATTAGGTCAAGCCAAAAGGTGATTATTATGAAACTTCAGCTTAAATTGTATTTTTACTTAAATTATTTAAAGGACCACCATGCATTTTAAAAACACCCTGGAGTTCGCCAGGGAACTTGATAAACAGGACGAATTAGGGAAATACAGGGATCAATTTATTTTCCCAAAGCATCAGGGGAAGGAGGTGGTTTATTTTACCGGGAATTCTCTTGGGCTACAACCACTTACTGCCACAAGATATGTTGAGGAGATTATGAGCGATTGGGCAAATCTTGCAGTAGAAGGTCACTTTTATGCTGATAAACCCTGGTGGGATTACCATGAACGTTTTTCTGAAAAATTGGGGAAAATAGTTGGTGCAAAACCTAGCGAAGTTTCCGTAATGAATACCTTAACGGTAAACCTTCACCTGCTAATGGTTTCATTCTATAGGCCGTCGGGAAAAAGATATAAAATTATTTGTGAGGAAAAGGCTTTTCCCAGCGACCAGTATATGATCTCCAGCCAAGTGCGTTTTCATGGCTATAAGCCAGAAGATGCTATAGTTGAACTTAAAAGAAGAGAAGGGGAACATAATTTTAGAACCGAAGATATCCTGGCCAAAATTGCGGAAATCGGTGAGGAATGTGCACTTATTTTGATCGGTGGGGTAAATTATTATACCGGTCAAGTTTTGGATATGGAACGTATTACAAAAAAAGGCCATCAGATAGGAGCAGTTGTAGGCTGGGACCTTGCACACGCGGCTGGAAATATCGAATTGAAACTAAGTGACTGGGACGTGGATTTTGCCGCCTGGTGCAGTTATAAATATATGAACAGTGGTCCAGGAAACGTTTCAGGTTATTTCGTGAATGAAAAATTTCATGGAAAAAAAGATATTCCGCGTTTTGAAGGCTGGTGGGGACATAGTAAAGAACGTCGATTTTTAATGGAATCAGAATTTCAACCTGAAACGGGAGCAAACGCATGGCAAATTAGTAATGCCCCGGTTTTAGCTCTTGCTCCTTACCTTGCTTCTATTGAAATGTTTGATGAGGTTGGGATGCCTGCGCTTATTAAAAAGCGAAATAAAATAGTGGCTTATCTTGAATATATTTTAAAGGAAATTGATAAGGAAGTTGAAAGCAGCTTTGAAATCATCACTCCCGAAGCTCAGGACGAGCGCGGTACACAGCTTTCAGTCTTTTTGCATGGAGAAGGAAAGGAGCTGTTTACTTACCTGATGGAAAATGGGGTGATCACCGATTGGCGGGAGCCTAATGTGATCAGGCTGGCCCCGGCACCATTTTATTGTTCATTTGAAGATATGTTTAAATTTGGGAAGGTGCTCAAAGAAGGAATTCGAAAAATGTAATCTTAACCGGGTTATAATAGTTAATGGCAATGAAAATAATCACATGTATAGTTTTGATGTTTTGTGGAGTTTTAACTGCACAGGAAAAAGATACTAACCTGCAGGATAAAATTGAAGCGTATACTAAAAATTTTAATGGTACTGCTGGGGTGTATGTTTATAATCTAAAATCCAAAAAGCAGGCTGGAGTAAATGCTGATACAATTTTTCCTACAGCCAGTATTGTCAAAATTCCAATTCTCATAGGATTATTTGATAAGATCGAAAAAGGTCATTTAAGTCTTAACGACACTTTATTATATAGAGATTCTAGGGAATATGGTGGTTCTGGATTAATGCAGTTTTATAAAGATTCGACCCTCACCGACCTGAGGACCTTAGCCGCTTTAATGATTACCTACAGCGATAATGTAACTTCCATATGGAGTCAGGAACTAGCCGGTGGAGGGACATCTATTAATCCTCTAATGAAAAAAATGGGGATGGAAATCACAAGAGTAAATTCAAGAACTAAAGGAAGAGAAAAAAGTTGGGAGAAATATGGCTGGGGACAAACCACTCCCAGGGAAATGGCAACATTGCTTGTTAAGATAAGAAATAGAGAACTGATAAGTGAAGCTGCCAGTGATCAAATGTATCGAATGTTGACCAGCTCCTTTTATACCGATTATGCACTTTCTCAAATTCCTCCCTATATTCAGGCTGCGGCAAAACAGGGAATGGTCAGTAAATCCCGATCTGAAGCTGTTCTCGTAAATGCGCCTTCCGGGGATTATGTTTTCTATATCGCGACTAAAAATAATTCAGATACTTCCTGGGATTATGAAAATGAAGCCTGGGAATTGCAGCGAAATATTTCTAAAATGTTATGGAATTATTTTGAGCCCGAAAGTAACTGGGAACCGGCAGAGAATTCCGATGAGCTGGTTCGAGGCTTACGCTATTAATTTACCTCGATTCCAGTAAAAAACAACTCAAAACTTCCATCAGGGGATTTATGGGATTTAGCGATTTTTAATCCATTGAAGTCTTGGTAATCTTCCCATGTAGTTGGAGATTCTCTACTTCCATCTGCTGATTTATACACCCATTCTTTGAGGATAAGGTCATCCTGGTAATAGATTTCATAGCTGTCTCCAGGAGTGTAACCGCCTTCTGAAGGGTAGGAGACCGTGATGCTGCGCATTTCTTCTTTACTGATTGGAGCCTTGGTTATCTTTTCTTCCGAAATTTGAGCATTACTCCATATTATCTGAAAAGGAAATAATAACCAGTAAGAATCATTGATAAATTTTTTGTCTAATTCTTTTTCGTCATCGGCTATACTGCCATCTTTGATATAAGTGCGGCTAACATCTCCTTCCGTTAGTCTTATTTGATTCTTACCTGTGCTCCAGTGCCAGCTCCGACTTGTTCTTACTGAATCACCTGTTTTCACGTTAAAGGTGAATTTGATTTCTTTCACATCTTCAAAGTTTTTGAAACCATGGGCTTTGGCAATTTTGTAATCTATGGTATCTTCTGAAGTATTATTTTGATTCTTATCGTTTTTGCAGGCAAAAATAAAAACAAGGGAAAGTAACAGTACAGCTCTTTTCATGGAATTGATCTTAGAATATAAATATAATAGAAAATAAAATACCCTCAGGTAATTTTCCCAAGGGTATGTTATGTATAATTTATTTTAATCTTCTGATTATAGTCGGCGGCCAGTTAGCAGCTTATATAAAATCAAGATAACGGCAATAACAATAAGGATGTGAATAATGCTTCCTAAATCAGGAAAAGCAAAATACCCTATTAGCCATCCAATAACTAACAGGACTACGATCAGCCAAATTAAATCTCTCATAATAGTGGTTTTTAGGCAACAAAGTTGCGTTGGTTAATTGATTGTATTAAAGATAATGATTTTAAATTTATTCCCTTGAATCTGGTTGATTCCGAGGTGATTATGGTCTTCTGCCAGTAGCTAGTCGATATAGGATCCCAATGACTGCAAGTACTAGTAAGATATGAATAAGATTACCTACAGCTTCTCCGAAACCTATATATCCTATAAGCCAGGCAATAATTAAGATTACAACTATAAGCCAGATTAGATCTCTCATTTTTTTTCTAATTTATGGTTATTGTAAACTAAATTACAATATCAAAACAGTTGCTTTGATTGATTTAACGAGTGTTTAACCTAATTGTTAAAAAAACACTGAAAAAACATCAACCCTGGGATTCTATTTTGTTGATTCTCATTTCATAATCCTCCATGGCTTCCCGAATGGCATCCACATTATCTGAAGCCTTTTGATGAGCAGCTTCCATAACATTCTCTAAATCCTTATCAGGGTGCTGAAATAGATCGGTAATTACATGATTTATCTTATCAATTATACTCTCTTGAGAATTCTTGATATCTTCAAGTTTATTAAGAACAGATCGCATCTGTTCTAATTTTTGTTCATCCATAGTTAATTTTACTTTGGTTGGTTATTTAAATTTATAGATTTCACCCTGGACCTTTATAGCTCTTAACCCGGCTTTAGGTTTTTTTATAAAAATATTAGCAATTTTTAGTGTATTTGGATTAAAACCGGCTTTAGGTATTAGGAATTAATTATTTTCGTAGACAAATCCCGGTGATTTTAAATCGGTTTCATCAATATTTATGCAGTCTTCAAAAAATATAGCCATAGTTGGCTCGGGCCTAGTTGGTTCTTTATTGGCTCTTTACCTTCAAAAAGAAGGTCATAAAGTAATAGTATTTGATCGGCGTCCTGATATTCGAAAAGTAGAATTTTCAGGAAGGTCCATTAATCTGGCAATGTCTAATCGTGGATGGAAGGCCTTACGAGAGATAGGAATAGAGGAGGAAATTAAAAAGATTGCCCTTCCTTTAGATAAAAGAGCGCTTCATGTTTCTTCGCAGCCTCTTTATTTCCAACCATATGGAAAAAAAGGAGAAGCTATATATTCGATTTCCAGGGGAGTTCTTAACCGTAAAATGATAACACTTGCTGAATCTTCGGGGGTAAAATTTCGATTTGAAGAAAAAGTTTGGGATATCGATTTGGTTAATGCCCATTTATACACGGGAGATTCTGAAAAAAGCCAGTGGAAGGAGTACCAATATGATCTTATCTTCGGGGCTGATGGGGCATTTTCCCGTGTCCGGCATAAAATGCAACGTAACAGCCGCTTTAATTATTCTCAGCATTTTGTAGAGGTAGGGTATAAGGAACTTACAATTTCTGCAAATCCAGATGGAAGCCATAAACTAGATAAAACTTCCTTTCATATTTGGCCTCGGGGGGAATTTATGCTCATTGCTATGCCTAACCTCGATGGAAGTTTCACATGTACGCTGTTTTTACCCTTTGAAGGGGAGGTTTCATTCGAGAGTATAACTACAGAGCCTCAGGCAGAGGCTTTTTTTGAATCACATTTTCCTGATATAAAGGAGGAAATTTCTAATCTGAAAAGAGATTTTTTTAAAAACCCCACCAGTTCCATGGTGACCATTAAATGTTTTCCCTGGACTTACTGGAATAAAGTTGCTCTGGTAGGTGATTCGGCACACGCTATCGTACCATTTTATGGTCAGGGTATGAATGCTGGTTTTGAAGATGTTTCAGTTCTTTTTGAAAAAATGAAAGCCTATGGTGATAACTGGGAAAAAATTTTTACTGAATACCAACATGAGCGAAAACCAAATGCCGACGCCATTGCTGAACTCAGTTACCGTAATTTTTTGGAGATGAGTAGTAAAACAGCTGATCCTGAATTTATCCTTCGAAAGAAGATCGAAAGGCGTTTTGGTGAGAAATATCCAGAGCTATGGCTTCCTATGTATTCTCGTGTAACTTTTTCCGATAAACCATATACTGAGGCATTGGCAATTGGTGACTGGCAGCGTGCTGTAATGGATAAAGTAATGGAAATACCGAATATTGAAGAAAATTGGAATTCTCAGGAGGTAGAGGATAAAATGATGGGAATCATTGAAAAAAGTGAGCATCCTTAAACCTCCTCTTCTTCCTCTTTTAATTTTGGAGATAAATTTAAGCTTTGATATACCCCATGTAGCGTTTCCTTATCTTCGGTTAGTACTATTAAAATATCATTAGATTCAATAATGGTATTGCCATTGGGGGTGATGAATTTATCTCCTCTGGAAATCATGGCTATTATAGCCTTTCTCGGAAATTTTAGATCAACAATTCTCTTTCCAATTGAATGATTATTCTCTGGGATTTCGATCTCATTCAGCAAAGATTTTGCACCATCTGCCATGAATGCATCAACAGGAGATTTCGGTTTTACCTTCATTGGGAGTGCAACATGCAGCCATTTGGCAATAAGGGATAGAGTAGTTCCCTGTAATAAAACAGATGTAAGAGAAACGAAAAATACGATATTAAATATCATATTCGCTTTTTCAATTCCTGCGATAAGGGGATAGGTTGCAAATACAATAGGTACGGCACCTCTAAGCCCTACCCAGGAAATATACAGCCGCCTCCTCATTTTCATTTTAAAAAATGCGAGGCTGAGCATTACCCCAAGGGGTCTTGCGATAAAGATTAAAAAGCCAGAAATTAGAATTCCTATTCCAACTATAGGTAATACCTGAGATGGATATACTAAAAGACCTAAGGTTAGGAATAAAACTATCTGCATTAACCAGGCTAGTCCATCAAACATTCGCATAATGGTCTTTTTATGAATTATGCTGTGGTTGCCTAGATAGACCCCACTAAGGTAAACGGCAAGGAAACCATTACCTCCCAGGAAGTCAGTGGCGGAAAATACAATAAACATTAATGCAATAGCCAGGACAGGGTAGAGCCCTTCAAAATCCAGTCTGATCTTATTGATGATAATTTTGCTGAGTTTGCCCATTAAAAACCCCATCGCTGTACCTATAAGAATTTGCTGAAGGAAAAAAGGGATGATACTCCATAAGCTCTTCTCCGGACTTAGCACAAGGCTTAGGAATGCTATGGTAAGAAAATAGGCCATAGGGTCATTACTACCGCTTTCTAGCTCAAGTGTGGGCCTTAGTTTAGATTTGAGAGCTAGATTTTTTGATCTTAAAATAGAAAAAACCGCAGCAGCATCTGTTGAAGAAACAATGGCCCCAAGGAGCAAAGCTTCATAAATAGTAAAATCCGTAATAGACCATACAAAAGTTCCAAGTCCCAATGCTGTGAAGAGCACGCCGAGCGTAGATAGGGATATTCCCTGCCAGAGTACAGGTTGTATACTTTTCCAACTGGTATCGAGACCACCGGAAAACAAGATAAAATTCAGGGAGACAATACCAATGAATTGGGCAAGGCCAGGATCATTGAAATGAATATTCCCAATTCCTTCTGAGCCTGCAAGCATTCCTACTGCTAGGAAAAGCACCAAAGTTGGTACCCCAAAACGATAAGAAGTCTTTCCTGCTAAAATACTAATGAATAGCAACAAAGAACCAATCAGGAGAACATTTTCAATGGTGATACTCATCTACACAAAAATTTGAGGCTAAAAATACAGTTTTGGAGGCAGCATTAGAATCAATTCAAAAAAAAAGCAGCCACATGCTGCTATTTTTTTTGAATTAGTTTGGGGTCAATGATCCTCTTTCTTAAGAATATCTTGAAATTTAGCTTTAAATCTATTAAGCCTGGGAATAGATACTTTTTGTATATAAGGATTGTTTGGATTATTTTTTTCGTAATTCTGATGATAATCCTCTGCTATCCAGAACTTCTGAAAGGGGAGAATTTCAGCCGCAACCGGTTTTTTATAATCGGATGCGACTTCTGCTTTTACCTGCTCAATAATCTGTCTTTGCTTTTTATTCTGAAAAAATATAATCGAACGGTATTGCGAGCCCTGATCGGGTCCCTGGCCATTAACCTGGGTGGGATCTTGTGAACCGAAATATGCCTCAACAAGTGTTCTAAAGGACACTATTTCCGGGTCGTAGAGTACTTCCACAGCCTCAGCATGACCGGTTTTGCCAGTATTGCTTGACTCATAAGTTGGGTTTTTGGTGTGGCCCCCAGAATATCCGGAGACTGCTTCCTTAACACCTTCAATACTTTCGTAGATAGCTTCTACGCACCAGAAGCATCCACTTGCGAAATAGGCTTTTTCCAGCCCGTTTTCCGCCTGGACCTCAACGGGTTCTGCGTTGGCTATTTCCGGTCTAGTTACTGATTCCTCTTGTGCATTGTTTTTACAAGAAAAGAGTACTACTGCTAGTAAACTAAATATAATTCGTTTCATCCTCTATAATTTTCGGTATGAGCCTTCCAAAGTTTTTTTTCCATAAATAGCATAATCTACTGCCAATTCACCATTTATAGAAAAGCCTTTCCAGTCGAGTTCTATTCCTTCTGCAGTTCGAGTAATTTCGGCAATAGGGGTCTGAGTGTCAAATTCCTCCCAAGGGAGTTCCTCGTTGGTGTTTTTTGTGGAAGGCCCGGTAAAATAGACCAGGGTAGTGGCTCCCTCTTGAGAAAATCGTGCATTTATATAGATTTCTTTATCTTTCAGACAGAGTTCAGACTGGCCTGTGGAAACAATATCAATACAAAAGCAGCTACAATTGACATCATTTTCACCAATCTTCACATATTTGGTGAAATCTATACTTGCTTGAGTTTCATTCTGGGTTTTTCCTCCATTTATATTTCCAGGTGATTCCCTATTGTCATTTGGACGGGTTGAATCATTCTCCGACTTTTTTGACGCTGAATCCGTTGTTTCTGAATCTGGATAGGTTAACCCATCATCTATTTGTTTTGTCTCCTGACTCTCCACTTCTTTTTTATCCTCCTGATTTTTGCAGGAAAGGAGGCCTAAAGCCAAAGTAAGTAATATTAAATATTTTTTCATTTCAGTAGGTTTTGAACATCTAAAGGTAGAATTTATATGATGTTTAAGTGTGAAATACTTGTTAATCAATACTTAAACAGCAACTAATAAAAAAGCCCCGTACCTTTAGGTATGGGGCTTTATAAATTAAACTTAAGCAACTACTAACTTACTTTGGTAAATAAATTGCTCATTTTTTCCTGTTCTTCCTTGGCGAGTTCTTCATCGACCAAAATACGGCCACTATGCTCATCGGTAATGATCTTTTTGCGCCCTGCGATTTCCATGATAACCTGTGGTGGAATAGTGAAGTATGAACCTCCGGAGGCACCGCGTTCCACCGGAACAATAGCCAATCCATTTTTTACATTACTTCTAATTCTTTTATAGGCTTTAACCAGACGTTCTTCGATATTTTTTTCGAACTCCTCGGATTTTTTGATAAGGGCCTGTTCTTCTTTTTCAGTTTCTGAAAGAATTTCATCCAATTCATTTTTCTTATGCTCAAGATGCTTTACTCTTTCGGCCAAACGATCCTTGGTTTGTTCAATTACTTCTTTTTTCTGCTCAATCTGAACTTTATATTCCGAAATATGCTTTTCTGCTAGTTCTATTTCCAGTTCCTGGAATTCAACTTCTTTTGAAAGTGCATTGAATTCCCTGTTATTACGTACATTCTTTTGCTGTTCAGAATATTTTTTAATGGTGGCTTTAGACTCGTCTATCTGGTTTTTTTTGCTTTTTATATCATTTTCAATAACTTCAATATCGGCATCCAGTTTCTCTAAACGAGTATTTAACCCAGCTACTTCATCTTCCAAATCTTCCACTTCTAAAGGAAGTTCGCCACGAACGTTTCTGATTTCATCAATTCTTGAATCTACCAGTTGAAGATCGTACAATGCTCTTAACTTCTCTTCTACAGTAACTTCGTTTTTTTTTGCCATAGTTAAATATACTTGATAGGATTGGTATTTGTCTCTGCTAAAATAATTGCAAAATTACTAATTTTTTTTGTCAAATAAGAATGTAGCAGATTTTTTGTGTATTGCTCGCTTTCATAGTGACCGATATCTGCCAGCACCAGTTTTTTCTCGGCTTTGTAGAAATCGTGATACTTCAGATCAGCGGTTAAATAGATATCTGCACCGGCATATTTGGCATTTTCGATGGCAAAACTACCACTGCCGCCTAATACAGCTACCTTTCTTACAGGTTTCTGAAGTAATTCAGAGTGTCTAATGCATTTTGATTTAAATATTTCTTTTACCTCCTCTAGAAAGTCTTCTTCATTCCGTGCTGAGTCAAGCTCTCCTATCATCCCCATTCCTATTTGTTGATTCGAGTTATCCAAGGTGGCGATTTCATAAGCGACTTCTTCATATGGATGGCTAGAGAAAAGTGCCTTCAAAATCTTTCCTTCCAGATGTGCGGGAAAGGTTAAATTTATTTGTGTCTCTTCCTCAAAGTGTACCTCTCCTTTTTCCCCAATTACAGGATTTGCTTCTTCATTAGGTCTAAAACTTCCTGATCCTTTAAGGTTAAAACTACAATTATCGTAATTTCCAATACTTCCGGCTCCAGCTTTAAAAAGGGCTTTTCGCACTTCATCGGTATTGTTGATAGGGACATAAGTGCTGAGTTTTTTTATGCTTTGTTTGCGCGGGATAAGAATTTTTCTGTTTTTTAATCCCAGCTTTTCACAAATCATGTCGTTGACCCCTTTGTACTGATTATCCAGAGCAGTGTGAATGGCATAGATAGCGATATCATTCTTTATCGCTTTTATTACGGTGCGCTCCACATAATTTCTTCCATTGAGTTTTCTTAATCCTGAAAAGATAATTGGATGAAAGCTAATTATAAGGTTACAATTTTTTTCTAAAGCTTCATCTACGACTTCTTCCAGGGTGTCCAAGGCGAGTAGTGCTCCTTTTACCTCGGTGTTCACATCTCCGGTAAGAAGTCCTACATTATCAAAATCTTCAGCATAATAGGGGGGCGCAAAATCTTCCAGTATATTAATTACTTCCTGAATCCGCATTTAATTTAATTATATTGAAAGCAGAAGCCTGCTTTTGTTAATTTTGTTTGAGCTAGCTTAACTTCAAATATAAATATTATAGTTCGCCCTATGGAACTTTTGCGAAAAATCCTCCTGCCTTTTTCACTTTTTTATGGAATTTTAATGCTCGTGAGGAATTTTCTTTATGATAGTGGAATCTTTAAATCTATTTCCTATAGGGTGCCGGTTATTTGTGTGGGTAATCTTAATACCGGGGGGACAGGAAAATCACCTATGATAGAATTTTTGCTCGACGTTTTAGGTAAGCAGTATCGTGCAGCCAGTCTTAGCCGTGGTTATAAACGAACAACTCGTGGATATCGGCTTTTAGATGGAACAGAAACTGCGGAAGAGGTGGGAGATGAGCCACTTCAATTCAAGAAAAAATTCTTATCTGCTCTTGTTGCGGTTGATGCGGATCGACGGAATGGTATAGAGAATTTACTTAAAGAAAATCCTGAGGTAATATTGCTTGATGATGCCTTTCAGCACAGAAGAGTAAAAGCAGGTTTGAATATCCTACTCACCGCCTTTGCTGACCTATATCCAGATGATTTTATGTTACCCACTGGTAACTTACGAGAACCTGGGATTGGAGCAGAACGAGCCGATATTATTATTGTGACCAAATGTCCTGCAAATCTTAGTATCTCCGTTCAGGAACAGATTCGAACAAAACTTTCTCTGCGGAATTATCAGGAATTGTATTTTACTACAATCAGATATTCAGATGAAATAATTTCTGCAAGATCAAAGGATAAAATCGGAAATTTAATAGATACTTCATTCACCCTGGTTACCGGTGTGGCCAAACCAGAACCTCTGCTGGAATATTTGAAAGGAGAAAAGCTGCAATTTGAGCATCTTGCTTTTGGTGATCACCATAATTTTAATTCATCTGAAATAGCTATGCTGAAGAAAAAGAAATTGATTCTCACCACTGAGAAAGATTATATGCGTCTTTATAATAAAATCCCTGATGAGAAACTCTTCTATCTGCCTATAGAGGTTTCTTTTTTAAATGAGGAAATGGCCTTTCTTGAAGAAATCTTAGCCTATGTGAACCAGGTAGACTTCAAGGGGAGTAGGTAGTTCTTTTTAAAGGTTCTGTATGGTAACTCAGTAATTTAAAAAGATTTTTATCCTTTAGGATATCCCGGTAATTATACTCTTTCCCATCTATGAGAATATAGTTGGCAATGAGCCTCGCCCCGTGACTGTAATCTACATAGGTGTTGAAATGGCCATTATAGAGAGGCTGAATCGGCTTTCCGTTTAATTGATGCCAACCATATATAGATACATGGTGGTTTCTGTCCGGATCGTTGAGTTTACTAGATATCACAATATCTTTCTTGGTACCGGCAACGAAAATTCCGGCTTTAAAACCTGCAGCTTTTATCTGTGCTTGTACTACGCGGGAATGGTCGTAAAAAATATCTACCGTTTCATTCCTGTTTTTTCGGGGGATATAATTGAATGGTTCTAATTTTAATTCCGCATGGCGGTAAATAATATCGGCTAGTTTTGGAGTGGGTAGGGATGCATCGTATTTATTGGCAACTTTTTGAGCAGTTGATGGACTTAATGGAATAATAAAATAATCCTCTTGGTTTCCTATCGAAAGGTAATCGGGGGAAACATACAAATTAATAGTTCGGAGCTTACCCGAAGCGTCTTTTTGTAGGCTTGTTATCTTCTTCCAGTTCAAAATAAATTGAGGAAAATTACCCGCTTTTAGTTCCTTCAAAATTAAAGACTCCCTTTCCTCAAAATCAAGCTCACGAATTTGTTCGTAAAACTCAGAGCCGGATTTTGTTTCCTGAGCAGTTATAGCTCCGGTGGCCAAGTTTAGAAAAAAAACAAAAGTGATTTTGCAATAAATATTTGAATTCATAGCTGGTTGTTAAATTAAAAATGAGGTGCGCAGGCACCCCATTTTCTTTTAGGCTAATTCAAACTATATATTTATTACAATCTGCGATATATAATTTATTAGCCTGATTTTGCAAAGCACATGCCAAATGGCTAAACGGTTGATTCCCTTAGTGCTAAATGATTGTTAATCTTGCTGTAAAACTCTTCTGTTTTATATGGTTTGGGAATGATATCACTAAAACCATTGGCATAAAATTCATCGAGATTATCATCAAGAGTGACTGCGGTTAATGCGATGATCGGGATGCTTCCATTGAACTTTCTAATTGCTGCAGTAGCTTCAATACCACTTATCCCAGGCATATGAATATCCATTAGCACAAGGTCAAAATCTTCGGATTTTATTTTTTCTATTGCATCGGTGCCGTTATCTGCGACATCACAGATGGTGCCGTTTTTTTCGAGAATCTTCCTGGTGATCATTTGGTTGATTTTGTTATCTTCAACCACCAGTATTTTTTTGCCTTTCATCAACTCCATATTTTCTAAAGAGGAGGGGAGTTCAGGAGATTCGGTTTTTGAAAATTCTTCGGCTTCAAATTTAAGTTCAAAGGTAAAACAAGACCCTTTTCCAAGTTCGCTTTCCAGGGTAATCTCACTTCCAAGTAAATGAAGAAGATTTTTAACAATAGATAGGCCAAGTCCAGTACCACCAAATTTTCTGTTTATCTGGGTAGAACCCTGGGTGAAATTTTCAAAAATAGCTTTTTGTTTTTCTTTAGTGATGCCTTCGCCATTATCCTTTATTTCAAAATTTAACCAAATAAATGGTCCATCTTGTTTTATTTTCCTAACACTTATCCAGATATCTCCGTTTTCCGTGAATTTTATGGAATTTCCTATTAAATTGATAAGGACTTGTGAGATTTTTAAGGGGTCCCCTTTTAGTTTGCGGGGAATTTTTTTATCGAAGTTAAAGTGGATCTTCGTATGCTTCTCATCAGCTGAATTTTTTAAGGCGATCAGTACATCAGAAATTCTTTTCTCCAGATTAAAACTGGCCTCCATTACTTCCACCTTATTGGCTTCTAATTTATTAAGATCCAGAATGTTGTTGATTAGTGATAAAAGGTATTCCCCGGAAAACTTTAAAGAATTTAAATGCTCTTTCTGATTTTCGGTAGGACTCTCTTCCAATAATAAATGAGTTAGCCCAGTTACCGCATATAATGGAGTGCGTAGTTCATGGGTAATTGTAGAAAGGAATTGCGCCTTGGCCATGGATGCTTTTTCTGCATTTTCTTTGGCTTTGGTAAGTTCGGTATTTTTTTTCTGCAGTAATTCGTTGGCTCTTGCCCTAAGATTATTATTCTTATATAGGGACAAGGTTAATAAAGAGAGAATAGTAATTAGGGCTACGCTTAATATGGTGGTGAGTTTATTTACTTTTAATGACCGTTCCTGTTCGGCATTCTGAAGGGCCAGTTCATTAAGGCTGCTTTTCATTGCGTCCACTCCATAACGCGTGGTGGCATCTACTGCCATGGCTTCTTTATTCATATTAAAAACAGAATCCCTGATCCTATTACTGATCTTAAGGAATTCCAATGCTTCTGCGGGATTGCCTATTGCCTCATGAACCTGACTTAGAACTTTGTTAGAACTCATTAGGACTCCATTGAAGCGTTGTTCCATTCCAAGATTTCTTGCTATTCTGAGATCGGTCAGGGCTGAATTATAGTCCAGTAATGTTGCGTGGGTTCTACCTCGATAATAATGTAGTCGGGAGATCTCATAAAGGTTAGGAGTCTCATCATCTTTTAAATACTTTTCTGCTTTATTAAAATTGGATAAAGCTAAAGATGGTTTCTGGTCTAGATTTAAATTTATAATCCCTCGGTTTAGATGGATGATTCCAAAATAATCCGTATTATCATTTTTAACTGATAGGCTTTCTGCAAGATTCAAATACTTGTGAGCTCGAATGGCATCTTTTTCAGAATTCAGGATTTTAGCGTACGTAATATAACTATAGGCAAGCCCCATCTCGTCTCCGATTTCCCGCTGGATGGAAATAGCACGATTCAATTCAGTGGTAGCTCTGCCATACTCATTCCGGATATAGTACAATTTAGCCTGAATACTACTGGTAAGGGCGATGTATTTTTTGTTATCGATGGCTTTTGAGAATTCCAGAGAAGTATTTAATTGCTGAAGGGCTTTGTCGAAATCCAGAATATTAATTGATTCTTCAGCATCCCTTAGGAGTCTCTGAATCCTTACATTGGTATCTTCAACCTCGTCAACATCCTGAGATGGTAAGGCAAGGGGAAAAAATATAAAAAATACCCATATATGCGTAAAGTTCATCACTTGGGGTGGTTGGCGCCTAATTTGTTGTTAAATATAGTTAATTATCATTAACCACTGAAATTAAATCGATAAGCCTACTGGAATAACCTATTTCATTATCATACCAACCGATAAGTTTCACAAGTCTTCCGCCAATAACTGAAGTCATTTGGGCATCAAAAATACAGGAAAATGGGTTTCCCTGGATATCAACAGAAACAATGGGGTCCTCAGTATAATTTAAAATACCTGCAAGACTCTCCTGAGAGGCTTGTTTAAAAAGGTTGTTAACCTCTTCGATAGAAGTAGATCTCTTGATATTAAGAGTCATATCGGTTAAAGAACCATTGGGTACGGGAACCCGAATTCCACAGCCTCCAATGACCTCTTTTAAGTCTGGAAAAATATGAGTTAAAGCCTTAGCAGCCCCTGTAGTGGTTGGAATTATTGATTGAGCTGCAGCTCTGCTTCGTCTAAGATCACGGTGTGGCTTATCATGCAGGCTTTGATCAGATGTATAAGAATGCACTGTGGTGATATAAGCCTGTTCTACTCCAAAATTTTCATGAATTATTTTGAGCATTGGCGCAGCATTATTGGTTGTACACGAGGCGTTCGAAATAATTCTCTCTCTCCCGTTTAGAATATGCTCATTGACTCCTAAAACTATCATTTTAATCGAATCCTGCTGTGGCGGAACAGATAGGATAACTTTTTTTACTCCTTCTTTTAAATGATGCTCTAGATCTGCAGAAGTCTTAAATTTTCCGGAGGCTTCTACGACATAATCAACTTTATAATCTTGCCATTTTAATGCTTTGGGGTGAGATTCGTTTAAAAGTTTTACAGGTATTCCGTCAATAGTAAAACCTTCTGGGCAAGGCTTAACCTCATTTTTAAGAACCCCGTGAATAGAATCGTATTTCAGTAAATGAATTAGGGTACGGGGATCGGAAATATCATTTACAG
The DNA here is from genome assembly GCF_054121475.1 of Salegentibacter profundi. Lineage (NCBI taxonomy): Bacteria > Pseudomonadati > Bacteroidota > Flavobacteriia > Flavobacteriales > Flavobacteriaceae > Salegentibacter > Salegentibacter profundi. Next base: position 78,381 of record NZ_JBSYGG010000001.1, on the reverse strand, counting down.
CGACCACCTTAATATTGGGATGTCCAATTAATAGCCTGAAAAGGTTGCGTCCTATACGACCAAAACCATTGATGGCTAAATTGATTTTTGTCGCCATTGGAAGCCTATGCTTAATTTATGTGCTTTTGAGCTTTGTAAGAGGAGCGAACCAAGGCACTACTTTCAACATGTCGGAATCCCAGGTCCAATCCGATAGCCTCATATTTTTTGAATTGGTCTGGAGTGATGAATTGTTTGACCGGCAAATGTTTTTTGCTGGGTTGAAGGTATTGGCCGATGGTTACTACATCCACTCCTGCATCTTTTAAATCGTGCAGCGTTTGGATAACCTCTTCCTCCTTTTCTCCAAGTCCGAGCATTATACCTGATTTTGTGCGATTAATTCCTTGATCTTTCAGGTAACGTAAAACCTCAAGGCTTCGGTCATATTTTGCCTGAATTCTTACTTCCCGGGTTAATCGCTTTACCGTTTCCATATTATGGGAAACAACCTCCGGACTAACTTCAATAATGCGGTCTAAATTTCTTTGATTTCCCTGGAAATCCGGAATAAGGGTCTCCAAGGTGGTTTCCGGGTTCATTCGTCGTATCGCCTTTACCGTTTCAGCCCAGATGATAGACCCCATGTCTTTTAAATCATCCCTGTCTACACTGGTAATTACCGCGTGTTTAATCTTCATAAGTTTAATGGAACGGGCTACTTTTTCCGGTTCATCCCAATCTACTGTTTCTGGTCTTCCGGTTTTAACCCCGCAAAACCCACAGGATCGGGTACAGATATTTCCTAGAATCATGAAAGTGGCCGTTCCTTCACTCCAACATTCTCCCATATTAGGACAACTTCCGGAAGTGCAAATGGTATGGAGATCATATTTGTCTACCAGGTTGCGTAATTCGGTGTATTTCTTTCCTGTAGGTAACTTAACCCTTAACCATTTAGGTTTGGATTTTGTTCTGGCTTCTTTTTGGGGAATTGTCTCTGTACTCATAGCAAAATTCAATTGGTCAAAGATACAATAATCTGACTAATTGCATAAATTAGACAGCCTTTGTTCTAATGGTTTAAAGCCTGTTTCTGTTTTCTATAATCTCAGCCAAAAGTTTTTTTGCTCTAAGAAGTTTGACTTTGATGTTGTTCATGGGTTCATCAAGGGCCTCAGCAATTTCTTTGTAAGATTTCTCCTGAAAATATCTCAGATTGATGACTTCCTGGTAATGGGGTTTTAACTGCTTGATATCTGTTAGTAATTGAGCAAGGTGCTGATCCTTGATTAATTTGTCCTCAATGGTAGGAGTTTCATCGGCAATGCGGTGAACTGCAGTGACGTTTTCCGAAGTGGTTTTTGATCGTATAGAAGCATTTTTTTTTCTAAGAAGATCTACATGCAGGTTTTTAGAGATGGCAATTAACCAAGTGCTGAAGGAATGATTCTCGTCAAAGGTATGAATCTTGTTAAAAGCTTTGGAAAAAGTCTGTATACTGATGTCTTCAGCTTCATACTCATCTCTTGTCTTTTTAAGCTGAAAACCATACACATCATTCCAGAATCTATCCAGAAGATAATTGAATGCAGCCTGGCTCCCGTTTTTGGCGGCTTTTATTTTGGCAAGCAGCTCCTCCCGTTCTATTTCCAATGGTTCGGTTTTGAGAAAATATTAGCTATAAAAATGCTTAATTGCGATAAGATTAAAAATACTTCTAAAAACGGAAATAACCAAACAACATCCGTTTCTCCCAGTTTCCGTGCCGACTTGTAATAGATTAACAATTCCAGTGATAAAAGACAACCTAAAGCTGATAAAACAATTACCGGATAAATATTGGCGATCAAAAGAATAGGTAGTAAAAACCAGAATAATAATTTTGAGCTGTAAAAACCACCAAGTAACAATTTATGTTTTAACCGATAGTGTTTGGCAACAGAGACATGCCTTCTTTTCTGATCAAACCATTCTTTAAAAGTTTTCTTGGGAACGCTTCTTGTAATGGTTTCTTGATCAAAGCAAATGTCTGTATTGCTGGCTGTGGCGGCTTCATTTACAAAAAGATCATCATCTCCCGAGCGCAGGTGCAAATGGCTGGCAAAACCTTTATGCGCATAAAATAATTCAGAAGTATAGGCCAGATTTCGGCCTACTCCCATATAAGGAATTCCCATCCGTGCGTAGGAAAAATACTGTATAGCAGTAAGCAAGGTTTCAAATCGGATCAATTTGTTTAAAAAGGAATTTTTATTTTTGAAATAACCACCATATCCTAGAATGATACTTTTCTCAGGACTGAAATTTTCAACCATTCCGGAAATCCATCGCTTTGACTGGGGAGCGCAATCGGCATCGGTAAACAAAAGATGGGAGTTTCTGGCCTTTTTAATTCCCAAGGTAAGTGCATATTTCTTATTTGCCCAGAAAGCCTCATTATTCTGAACGTTAACAATTTTTATACGCCCGTCTATTTTCTGGAATTCCTCGATGATTTCGAGGGTATTATCATTAGATGCGTCATTGATTACGACCACCTCAAAATCTGGGTATTCCTGTTCCAGAATAACGGGAAGAAACTCCCTTAAGTTTTCCGCTTCATTTTTTGCACAAATTATTACTGAAACGGGAAAACCAATTTTATTGCCTTTTTTGGACCTGGCATTGGAGAATGACAGAAAGGCAATAAAAAAGAAGAAGATGATTAAACCGGATAAAAGATAAAAACCGAGTAAAGTTAGGGCCATTCAGTTAAGTAGTCTGTTTCCCTTCTTTGTTGGTGCTACAATTACCCATTTCTTCTGGCATTTTTCCGCAGAAACTGCATGATTCGCCTTCTTTATTTAAATAGGGACTTTGGCTGGCACAGGTTCCAGCAAATTTTCCGTCTTTTTTGCTCCAGATCTTAATAGCGAGTCCTGCGAAGGCAAGAGCCAGTAATATTATGCTTATGATTATTAATTTCATTGTAATAGATTTCTTCTGCAAAAATAAGAATAAAAACAAGATTGGTAAAATGAGGGAGCGGATTAGGATAAGCTTTACATTATTTAACTAAACATTATACGTAAATGTCTAATAATGTATCGGTTGAAGAATAAATTTACCGTTTATAATTCTTAATGACCAGTTATGAATAGCAGTAAAATTTTGATGATTTTATTTTTCGGACTTTTTGTATTTATCTCCTGTGGGGAGGGAAAGAAAGAAGAAGAGCAAGAAAAATTAGAACGAAAAGAAGCTCAGCGTGCTGCCGAACTGCAGGCTGAAGAAGAGCGTTTGGAATGGGAGGCCAACAGCATTGCTGCCAAAACTACCCAAGATGATTCGTTAAGCGCCCTGTCTAATGCTTTCCAAAATGCAAAGCTAGTTAAGACCTTCACGGAAGAGGAGGGGCCTTTTACTGTTTTTGCTCCCTCAAATGAGGCATTCGGAAAATTGAACCAGGAAATTTTGGATACCCTTATGAAGAATGAAAACCGGGAAAAATTAAATGAAGTCCTTAATTATCACGTGGTCGAGGATGAGATCACTGCAGAAGAACTTTCGGAAAGAATAGACCAGGGCAATGGGGAATATACTATAATTACCTTGACCGGGTCAAGCCTTACGGCCCTTAAAAGTGGGGATGATATTATGCTTAAGGATGAAAACGGCAATACCGCTAAAATTATTCAAACTGATATAGATGCTTCAAACGGTGTGATCCATACCATTGATGGGGTAATGATGAGAAAAAAATCCTAACTATTTTCTTTTATAATTTGAGGAAAGAAATACTCAAATTCTGGGAGAATAATAGGCCTTTACCCATATGTTGAAGATAAAAAAAGCTTCATTTCCCGTAAAGGAAATGAAGCCTCTATTAAGGCATTTAGCCTCGATAGACTCAATATTCCCTACACTGGGATTATCCAGATCAGGTAATGCGGGTATAATCTCAGCCTAAAGCACCCCGATATTGATATTATAAAGATAAAGAAAGATGAAGTGGTGAGTTGATAAAGAATTCTTAAAAAAAGAATTCTTTATTCGTAGGGATAGTTAAATATTTTCCTACATTTTATCAGAATATATTCACTTCGGCTTCCAGCTTTATTCCAAATTTTAAATTAACATTATTTCTGATTTCACGGGACAGTTCTAAGAGTTCTTCTCCTGTCGCCTCGCCGTAGTTCACCAGGACCAAAGCCTGATTTTGATGTACACCGGCATCTCCTCTGCGAAAACCTTTAAATCCTGCTTTTTCAATAAGCCAGCCCGCCGGAACCTTTACCCGGCTTTTATCTATGGGATAAGAGGGTATTTTGGGGAATTTTTTCTTAAGTTCTAAATAGTTCTCTTTGCTGATAATTGGATTCTTAAAAAAACTTCCGCTATTACCTAAAAGACGAGGATCTGGCAATTTAGCCTGCCTGATTGCTATTATAGCATTAGAAATATCTCTGATGCCGGGATTTTCTATCTTTTCTCGAAGCAGCCAATCGCTTATAGTTCCGTAATCCGTTCGTAATTTATGTGCCTTCTTACTTAATTTAAACCTTACTGAGGTGATGATTTGTTGGCCCTTTAATCGCTCTTTGAAAACGGAGGTCCTATATCCAAATTCACAATCTTGAGGGTGAAAAACTATTTCCTCGAGCGTTTGTAATTCTATTGCCGTGCAGGATTCAAAAACATCTTTCAACTCTACGCCGTAGGCTCCGATATTTTGGATTGGTGCTGTGCCGACATTGCCGGGGATAAGAGAAAGGTTTTCAAGGCCTCCAAAATTCTGATTTAATGTCCATAAAACGAATTGGTGCCAGTTTTCTCCTGCCATGGCTTCAATTACGACCTCATTGTCGGTTTGGGAAATAATTTTTTTCCCTTTAAGACCAATATGCAGGACAGTTTTGTTGATATCCCCGGTCAATAGCATATTGCTTCCCCCGCCCAGGATAAAAAGTTCTGATGCATAAGTTTGCCGAAGTACCTTCTTTAGTTCAGCCAAGGAAGCAACCGAAATAAGCTTCTTGGCCTTAACATCAATCCCAAAGGTATTGTATTCTTTTAAAGAAATATTTTCGCAAACCTGCATACCAGCTTACTTGTTATACTGCTTTAGGGCTACTTCCAATATTTCAATGGCACGGATCAGGTTTTCCTTTTTAAGTACATAAGCAATTCGAACCTGATTTAGTCCGGTATTGGGAGTGGAATAGAATCCCGCTGCAGGAGCCACCATAATGGTTTCATTGTTCATTTCAAATTCTTCTAGTAACCATTGGGCAAAGTCATCAGCATTTTCTATAGGGAGTTCTGCTATACAATAGAATGCTCCCTTTGGTTTGGCTACCTTTACACCTTCGATTTTTTCAAGGCCTTCTATGAGAATATTCCTCCTCTTGGTATACTCTTCTATTACATCATCAAAATATTCCTGTGGTGTTTCTAAAGCCGCTTCACTTGCAATTTGGGCAAAGGTCGGTGGGCTTAGTCGCGCCTGTGCAAATTTCATGGCCGTCTTCATTACTTCCTGGTTTTTTGAAACCAGGCATCCAATCCTCGCCCCGCACATACTGTAACGCTTAGAAACCGAATCGACCATAATAGCGTTTTGGGCAAGCTTAGGAATACTCATAATAGAATGATGTTTTACCCCATCATAGGCGAATTCGCGGTAAACTTCATCAGCTACAATAAAGAGATCGTGTTTTAGCGCGATATCTGCCAGTTGTTCAATCTCTTCTTTGGTATATAAATAACCAGTGGGGTTTCCTGGATTGCAGAGTATTATGGCTTTGGTTTTATTGCTTATTAGCGCTTCAAAATCCGAAATAGGAGGTAAAGCAAAATTATTCTCTATCGAACTTTTTATCGGAATAATATTTACTCCTGAGGCCGTAGCAAAGCCATTATAATTGGCGTAAAATGGTTCGGGAATAATTACTTCATCTCCTGGATCGGTAATACTACCCATGGCGAACATCAGTGCTTCGGAGCCACCCGTTGTCACAATAATTTCATCTGCATTTACCGGAATATCATTCTTCTTATAGTATGCTGCCAATTTGGTTCGGTATGATTCAAAACCTGCCGAATGGCTGTAAGACAGTACCTCAATATCATTACTTTTTACTGCGTCAAGTGCGGTCTGAGGTGTTTGTATGTCGGGTTGTCCAATGTTTAACTGGTAGATCTTACGACCTTTTCTGGTTGCTGCTTCAGCATATGGCACCAGCTTTCGTATCGGCGATTCGGGCATACTTCTACCCTTATTTGAAATATTAGGCATGATTTACGTTTTTAATAGGATGCAAAAATGCAAAATAATTGTCACAATGTAAGCTGGCTGATGGTCATAATTTGGGAATTTTTCATAAATTATAGAAGAATGAAGAGACATGGCATTATCTGGTTGTTAATGTTTTGGTTAACGGTTTTAACCCTACCTCTTACGGCCCAAAATCAATATCAAATAAATAATCAAAAGGATTATTTTAAGTTGCCTTTTGAATTAGTCAATGACCTTGTCGTGGTTCCAGTAAAAGTTAATGGGGTGCCGCTTTCATTTTTGCTGGATACCGGAGTAAATGTCACCTTAATTTTTACTGTAGATGGAGAAATCCCTGAGGTTAAAAATACCAGCAGAATCTTTCTTAGAGGTTTGGGGGCCGGGGAGCCAGTTATGGCCTTAAAAGCAATAAATAATACGATAAAACTGGGTGATGCCGTAAGTGAAGGAGAAACCCTTTATATCGTAGAAGAAGAATTAATCGGGCTTTCCGATCGCCTTGGTATTGAGCTCAATGGTATACTGGGATATGATTTCTTTCGAAACTTCATTGTTGAATTTAATTACCGGAGGAAATTCCTTAAGGTTTACAATCCGGCAAGATATAGATATAAAAAGTGTAGACGTTGTGTGGATATACCTTTGATTTTTAATCAGAACAAGCCTTATCTGGAAGCTAAAATTGTTTTGGATGACCAGGACCATAATTTAGTTTTTTTATTGGATAGTGGATCTGGAGATGCTGTTTGGATATTTGAGGATGAAAAACGGGGTGTTGGCGTGCCTCAACCTTCCTTTGAAGATTTCCTGGGCTATAGTATCAGTGGAAGTGTCTATGGTAATCGAAGTAGAATTAGATCTTTATCCCTGGGTGATTTGAAACTAAAGGAAGTTACTGCAAGTTTTCCCGATAGTCTTTTTATAGAAAACCTGTCGCTTTATGATAATAGAAATGGCAGTATAGGAAGTCAGGTTCTTAAACGCTTCCATTACACACTGGACTACCCTGGCAGGAACCTCCGTCTTAAACCCAATGCAGATTTCAGAAAGCCTTTTGAATATAATATGAGTGGAGTAGTGGTTCAGCATAGTGGTCAAAAGTTTATAAGAACCTATGATACCCCTCCGCCTTTTTTTGATGTGGAGGAAGTCCAGGCCGATGGAAATAAGGTGTTAGAGAATACCTATCAGCTTAAATTTTCTTTAGCACCACAATATGAAATTGCTGAAATCAGGCCGGAGTCGCCGGCTGAAGAAGCCGGACTCCAAAGAGGGGATATAATTTTAGAAATAAATGGTAAACCTGCTCATAAATATTCTCTTGAAAAGATATCGAAATTATTTACCTCCCGGGAAGGTAAGCAGATAAAATTGAAGGTAGAAAGAGGATTAAAGGAAATGAAATTTACTTTCAGGTTAAGACGAATACTATAAAAAAAACTCCTGGGATTAACCAGGAGTTTTTTGTGATCAATACCGGATTACAGGGTATCGTTATCTATAACTTTCCCTTTTATTTTAAGGGCTTTTGTTGGAACATCAGAATTGGAATACACCGTAACTGTTTTTCTAATAGGACCAAGCCTTTTTGTGTCATATTTTACTTCGATTTCCCCGGTTTCGCCCGGCATAATAGGCTCTTCAGGTTTTTTGGGAATGGTGCATCCACAACTGGATGTGACATTCTCAATAATTAAAGGAGCATTTCCGGTGTTGGTGAATTCAAATACCCTGACACCGTCGCTACCTTTTTTTATTTCGCCGTAATCAATTGTTTCTGTTTTGAATTCCATTTTTGCCGTATTCTGGGCAGTAGCAACACTAGCTCCAGCTAAGATCAAAACAGCGATTGCAATAAACTTTTTCATATCTCATAATTTAGAAGTCTTTAAAAGCATAAGCTTTTAAGAACTTTGGTTGAACATGGCCTTCCTGCGGAAAGCATAATTTAGTTTTTTCGGAATAGTAAATATAAGTTGAATTAGAGTTACTGACAAAATTATATTCAATTCAACTCCTTTTAAATTCCTTAACTAATAGTTACTTTTGCCATTATTTTCAAAAACCAGACCAATTATGGCGATAGCTTCGAAATATAATGCCAAAGAAGTAGAAGAAAAATGGTATAAATACTGGATGGAAAACCGGTATTTCCATTCTGAAGTAGACCAACGCGAACCTTATACCATTGTAATACCTCCTCCAAACGTCACTGGAGTTTTACACATGGGTCATATGCTGAATAATACCATTCAGGATGTCTTAGTAAGAAGAGCTAGGTTGAAAGGATATAATGCATGCTGGGTTCCCGGAACTGATCATGCATCTATCGCTACTGAAGCTAAAGTAGTAGCTAAACTTAAGGCAGAAGGGGTGGATAAGAATAGTCTCACCCGGGAAGAATTTCTACAGCATGCCTGGGAGTGGACCCATACCCATGGAGGGATCATTTTGGAGCAGCTTAAGAAACTGGGAGCCTCCTGTGACTGGGAGCGTACCAAATTTACCATGGATAAAGAAATGTCGGAATCGGTAATTAAAGTCTTTGTAGATCTTTATGAAAAAGGCCTCGTTTACCGAGGTTATCGCATGGTAAACTGGGATCCGGAAGCAAAAACAACACTTTCAGATGAGGAAGTGATCTACCAGGAAACACAAGGAAACCTGTATTTTCTCAACTATAAAATTGTTGATAGTAATGAAACGGTAACCATTGCTACTACACGTCCGGAAACTATTCTTGGAGATACTGCTATCTGTATAAATCCTAATGATCAGAGGTTTACACATCTCAAAGGTAAAAAGGCCATAGTACCTGTATGTAATCGTGAAATACCCATAATTGAAGATGAATATGTGGATATGGAATTCGGTACAGGTTGTTTGAAGGTTACTCCTGCCCATGACGAAAATGATAAAATGCTTGGTGACAAGCATAATTTGGAAGTCATCGATATCTTTAACGATGATGCTACCTTAAATGATAAAGGTTTACATTATAAAGGAAAGGACCGTTTTGAAGCAAGAGAAGAAATAATTCTGGAACTTGAGAAACTGGATGTCCTGGCTAAAACGGAAGCACATACCAATAAAGTTGGGACAAGTGAACGGACCGGTGCAGTAATTGAACCCAAACTTAGTGATCAGTGGTTCCTTAAAATGAAAGAAATGGCAAGGCCTGCTTTGGAGGCTGTGGTCAATAAGGATATTAACCTTGTTCCAGATAAATTTCTCAACACCTATAAACACTGGATGGAAAATGTTCGAGACTGGAATATTTCCAGGCAGCTTTGGTGGGGTCATCAGATCCCGGCCTGGTATTATGGAACTGGGAAGGAGGATTTTGTTGTAGCCGAGACTAAAGAAGCAGCTTTGGAGAAAGCTAGAGCGCAATCTGGTAATGCGGAGCTTGAAAAAACCGATCTTTCCAGGGATAAGGATGCCCTTGATACCTGGTTTTCTTCCTGGTTATGGCCAATGAGTGTTTTTAATGGAATTCTGGAGCCGGATAATCCTGAGATTAAATACTACTATCCTACCAACGATCTAGTTACCGCTCCTGAAATTCTGTTTTTCTGGGTAGCTCGTATGATTATGGCGGGATACGAATATCGGGGAGAAAAACCCTTTAAAAATGTGTACCTCACGGGAATTGTACGGGATAAACAGCGCCGTAAAATGTCCAAGTCCCTGGGGAATTCGCCAGACCCTCTTGGCTTGATAGAACAGTATGGTGCAGATGGAGTAAGAGTGGGAATGCTACTTAGTTCTCCTGCCGGAAACGACCTGATGTTTGATGAGGAACTTTGCAGGCAGGGGAGTGCTTTCAGCAATAAAATCTGGAATGCTTTTCGACTGGTTAAAGGTTGGGAGGTCTCCGAAGAAAAGGAGCAGGAAGAAACCTCAAAAATAGCCATTAACTGGTATACCTCCAAATTCAGAAAAACCCTCGCTGAGATCGAGGATCATTTTTCAAAATATCGGATTAGTGATGCTTTAATGAGTACCTATAAACTGGTTTGGGACGATTATTGTTCCTGGTTTTTAGAAATGGTCAAGCCTGCATATGGTCAACCCATTGATGCCAAGACCTATAAAGAGGTAATATCGATTCTGGAAGATAACCTTAAGATCCTTCATCCATTTATGCCTTTTGTTTCTGAAGAAATATGGCAGGAAATTACAAACAGATCTCCTGAGGAGGCGTTGATCGTTGCAAAATGGCCTGAAGTTAAGGCCTATGACCAGAAAATTATAGATGACTTTATGTTTTCATCGGAAGTTATAGCAGGTATCAGAAAAATCCGGAAGGAAAAAAATATACCTTTTAAAAATCAAATAGATTTTATGATTTTGAATAATGAGGATACTTCCAAGATGTTTGATCCGGTTATTAAAAAGATGGGTAATATCTCTGAATTTAAAAGCGTTGACACACAGGTGGAAGGTGCCTTAAGTTTCCGGGTAAGGTCAAATGAATATTATATTCCTATTACTGGGGCAATAGATGTGGAAGCCGAAATTAATAAGATGGAGGAGGAACTTGATTATACCCGTGGATTCTTAAAAGCGGTTGAGAAGAAACTTTCCAATGAGCGATTTGTTAATAATGCTCCTGAAAAGGTAGTGGCTATTGAAAAAGCCAAAAAGGCGGATGCTGAAGCGAAGATCGAAGCGCTGCAGGCTAGCTTAAAGAATTTGCAATAAAATAAATGAGAGGATATTAATATATTGGTGATCTACCCGCTATTGGGATATTTCACCAATATGTTCTTCTACCAGGGCAATATACTTTTCCTGAGCGTCTTCTTTGCTTAGGTCTTTTACCTGTACCAAAGCATTGATCTTGAAAGCACTTCGGAGGTCTCCCTGTTCCGAGGGGGGTAAATAAAAACCGTTCTTTTCCGTAGCTCTTTTATAATAAGCATAAAAGCTTAACATAATATCCGGTGGGAAACTCAGGTCGGTAGTGCTGGCTAGCTCATAGGCCTTGTTGAATCTTTTTTGTATTGAATCTGACATTTTTAATCCTCCTCAATTTTTGCGATCACACTTAAACCGCCTTTTACCTTTTGATTTAATTTAACCATTAATGGCGTATTTACTGGTAGAAGTACATCTACCCTGGATCCGAATTTAATGAACCCGCTATCGCTTCCCTGGATGACCTCAGAGCCTTCTTCTGCATAATTCACTATGCGTTTTGCCAAGGCTCCCGCAATTTGTCTGTAAAGCACTTCTCCGGTAAGTACATTTTTAACTACAACCGTGGTCCTTTCATTCTCCTCACTGGATTTCGGGTGCCAGGCGACTAGGAATTTTCCTGGATGATACTTGCTGTATATTACAGTACCGCTTACTGGGTGCCTGGTTACATGTACATTAAGGGGGGACATAAAAATTGAAACCTGAAGTCTTTTATCCTTAAAATATTCTTTTTCATAAACCTCCTCTATAGCCACCACTTTACCATCCACCGGTGCCACGATGTGTGCGTCATTATGCTGGGTTCTTCTTTTGGGGTTTCTGAAAAATTGAATGATCAACAAAAACAAAAGAATGGAAACCAGCAAAACTGAAAATTTAATCCAGTACCTGTTTATTAAACTATATGAAAGCACATTTATTGCAATAAGGATTATTGCAGTAAAGGCCATAATTTTATATCCTTCTTTATGAAACATAATTCAATAAGTATAAATATGCATATACAAATGGGCTGGCAAAGATAATACTATCCAGCCTGTCAAACAATCCACCGTGGCCTGGCATTAATTTTCCGCTATCCTTTACGCCGGCCTGTCTTTTGAATTTAGACTGAATTAAATCTCCCAAGGTCCCGAAAACACTAAGGATTACAGCAAGGCCTAACCAAAGTGGGAAACTCAGGAATTGGGTGTAATAAAAAATAAAAAAACTTGCCACCGCACTAAATATTAATCCTCCCAGGAAGCCCTCAATAGTTTTCTTAGGGGAAATGCGTTCAAAAAGTTTATTTTTTCCAAAATTCTTTCCTACAATGTAAGCAAAAGTATCGTTGGTCCATATCAAAATAAAGATACCAACTATCAAATTAGGGCGGAAGAAACCGTGAATAGTAGGAAGCAGCGTTAGAAATATTACAGAAGAAATCAGATAAAAAATAATGATGATATATTTCTTTTTTTCAAAAACAGGAATTTTTTGAACCACCATAAGGTCTTTAACCAGGAATAGATTTACAAAAATGGTGATGAATAAAAGAAGTATGGTTGCATCCTGATTGAATTTTAAATAGCTGAAAAGGTAAAATAAAAGTGCCTGCACACCATAAAGGGCATAACTCTTAAGGTGAAGAAGTTTTTGCATCTCAATTAGGCAAACCAGACCTAATAGGTAAAAAAGACTAACGAACACAAGCTCATCATGAAGGATTGAAGCAACCAAAATGGATATATACAATAATCCTGAAATTGTCCTAATAATTGCTTCCCTCATGTGTTATAAATCTTCCAGCAGGAGCAAATATAGGTTTTTCGTGCTACTTCCGTAACTCATGAAATCACCTTCTTTTTGTGTTTCGAAGTTTTTAATTGTGGTGATATTAGAGGGGATGCTCTGCTTATTACGGGATTTAATACCTCTAAGCCCTTCACCAATAGTGTCTACCAATTGGCTGGTAGAGGAAATGATCACGAAACTGGCTGGTAATTCCTGAAGTTTACACTCTTTTATCTGGTTTGAAGAAATTAAGATAGAACCATCATTGGCAACTAGAAATTCACAGGTGGAGAGGTAAAAGGCTGCTGAGCCTGATCTGTTGAATTCCAGATTGAAGCCCTTAAACCTATCCATGAGATTCGGATCAAAACAGCAGCATTCTGATTCATACCAATCGTTCTCCAATAAAATATTATCAAAAGCGTCCCTAATTTCTGATTCATCTTCACAATAGAGGAATTTACCTCCATTATTTTTGAAATTAAGCATAAAACGCTCATCGGTAGGAAGCTTTACTTCCGGCATATATTTACCCCGATCAGCATTTTCAGGGGTTTCCTGTTTTTTGTCTGATTTAGATTTAGGGTTTAGGAATCTTCTAAATAGACTCATAGAGTTTGGGTGTGGTTCTAAAGCTCATTTTAACCAAAGGTAAAAAATCTTACTTTAACTAACATTAAAATAAGATTTTTTAAACTAGGGTTGTAAACTATTTGTTAACGGAGTCGTTTTCTGAAATTTCAGATTCGGCGTCGGAGGACCCTTTCTCAGAAGGGTTTTCGGAGTTCTCAGATGATGCCTTAGTTTCTGATCTCTTCTTAGCTTCTTTTTTAGCCTGTTCAGCCTCGGCAAGATGCTTATCTTTTTGAAAAGGTCTAGCTCCAAATATTTTTTCAAGGTCATCCTTGAAAATAACTTCTTTATCCAGTAAGATTTCTGCAAGTTGAGTAAGCTTGTCTTTGTGTTCTGTGAGAAGTGCTATAGCTCTCTTGTACTGGGCTTCAACAAGATTTGAGATTTCCTTATCTATTAATTCTGAAGTTTTTTCACTGTAAGGCTTGGTGAAATTATATTCACTCTGGCCAGAGGAATCATAATAAGTAAGGTTACCCACAGCCTCGTTCAAGCCGTAAATGGTGACCATGGCCTTAGCCTGTTTGGTTACTTTTTCAAGGTCGCTTAATGCACCGGTAGAGATCTTATCAAAAATAACTTTTTCAGCTGCGCGGCCGCCAAGAGCAGCACACATTTCATCAAGCATCTGCTCAGGTCTTACGATAAGCCTTTCTTCGGGTAAATACCAGGCAGCCCCCAGAGATTGTCCACGGGGCACAATAGTTACTTTTACCAGGGGAGCTGCGTGTTCCAGCATCCAGCTAACTGTGGCATGTCCAGCTTCATGAAAGGCAATAGCTTTTTTCTCTTCCGGGGTAATGATCTTATTTTTCTTTTCCAATCCACCTACAATACGATCAACCGCATCCAGGAAGTCCTGTTTTCCAACAGCTTTGTTTCCTTTTCTGGCTGCAATAAGGGCAGCCTCATTACAAACATTAGCAATATCTGCTCCGCTAAATCCGGGAGTCTGTTTTGCAAGGAATTCAGTATCAAGTTCTTCCGCTACTTTCTTTAAAGGCTTAAGATGAACTTCAAATATTTCTTTTCTTTCGTTTAGGTCTGGTAAATCCACATATATCTGACGGTCGAAACGTCCTGCTCTCATTAATGCCTTATCCAGGACATCGGCACGGTTTGTTGCAGCAACCACGATCACATTGGTATTGGTGCCAAACCCGTCCATCTCGGTTAGCAATTGATTTAACGTGTTTTCTCTCTCATCGTTGGAACCAGAGAAATTGCTTTTACCTCTGGCACGCCCAATTGCATCTATCTCATCAATAAAAATTATAGATGGAGATTTCTCTTTAGCTTGCTTGAAGAGGTCTCTTACTCTCGAGGCACCTACCCCTACAAACATTTCTACGAAATCCGAACCGGATAAAGAGAAGAAAGGTACCTTGGCTTCCCCTGCAACAGCTTTTGCTAAAAGTGTTTTCCCTGTACCTGGAGGGCCAACAAGTAAGGCTCCTTTAGGAATTTTACCTCCTAGGGAAGTGTATTTTTCGGGCTGTTTCAGAAAATCTACGATTTCCTGAACTTCTTCTTTAGCACCTTCGAGGCCGGCAACATCCTTAAAAGAGGTTTTTACATCTGTATTCTGGTCGAAAAGCTTGGCTTTGGATTTTCCTATATTGAAGATTTGGCCTCCGGCACCACCGCCACCGCCACTGCTCATTCTCCTCATAATAAAGATCCAGATCCCTATAATAAGTACAAATGGCAATAAAGTGATGAATATTTCACCCCAGACGTTACTTTGCGTGTCGTAGGTGACCACTGTGTCCAGGTTTTCTTCCCGCTTTATCTCTGAGATGCTGTTTTCAAAATTCTGAAGATCTCCAAATTCAAAGGTATAAGCCGGGGTTTCACCAGTAGCAAAAATCTCAGGGTCCTGAGTTTTTTTATGAATTTCCTTCTGTTTAGCCTCTTCGGTAAGAAATACCTGGGCCTGATTGCGATTGATTATGAGAACCTTCTTGACATCGCCGTTTCTAAGAAAGGTCTGAAATTCAGCAGGATTTGTTTTGGCCGGTTCATTGAAACCGCCACCACTGAAGAAATTAATTCCTAAAAATATTAATATTATCGCCGCATAGATCCAATATGCGCTGAATTTTGGTTTCTTGGGATCGATATTTTTCTTGGGTTGTTCTTTCGCCATACCTGGTAGGTCTTAAAGTTTAGTAATTAGTCTCGATTGAAGTGATCTTTGCATCACCCCAGAGGCTTTCAATGTCGTAAAATTCCCTTATATGTTTTTGGAAAACATGGACGACTACATTCACATAGTCCATTAAAACCCATTCCGCATTCTCACTACCTTCAATATGCCAGGGTTTATCTTTAAGGGCCTTACTTACCGTTTTTTGGATAGAGTTGACTATGGCGTTTACCTGCGTGTTTGAAGTACCATTGCAGATGATAAAATAATCACAAACTGTATTTTCTATTTCTCTAAGGTCTAGAATTTCTATGTCATTTCCCTTTACCTCTTCTATCCCTTTTATTATATGTGCAATAAGTTGATCGCTGTTGGTTTCCTTTTTTACCATTAAAATTTTTTATTTTCGCAAAGTTATTACTTTTTAGGCTTTTTTAGAGCCTGTTAACACAAGATTTAACTCCTTTGCGACTTCATTATCACCTATGCGTATAATCAAAGTTAATGCCATCAATTCAACTAACGATTTTGCCCGAAAACTCTATCGGGGAAAATCTGATTTTGAACCGAGCTGCGTCCTTGCTAGAAATCAAACCAGTGGGCGTGGCCAGCGCGGCTCGGGATGGATGGCAAGCCCGGGTCAGAATCTTACCTTTAGCATTCTTTACCCAAAGATAAAGGTGGAAGTGGACCGACAGTTTTTACTTAGTGCAGTGGTTTCAGTAGCCATAGTCAGGGCGCTGGAAAAATTTAATATTCCTAACCTTAAAGTAAAATGGCCAAACGACATAATGTCAGGTAATTTTAAAGTGGGTGGAATCCTAATCGAGAATATCCTCAAAAATAACCAGATGTCAGCTTCAATTATAGGGGTAGGGCTGAATGTTAACCAGGTTGACTTTCCAGATTTGCCCCAGGCGGCTTCATTAAAAACACTTACTGGTAGGAACCATGACCTGGAAGAAGTCCTCGATGGCGTATTAAGAACTGTCGAAAAAGACCTGAATTCGATTTTTTCCAGAAATCAAAGCATGATACTCGAGGAATATGCCGAAAGAATGTTTAGGAAAGATCTGGTTTCTACTTTCCAATATCCGGATAAATCCTATCTAACCGGGATTATACGTGGAGTAACTACGGCTGGTAGACTCAATGTGGAGATTGAAAATTCGGTTTTCAAAACCTTCGACCTCAAAGAGCTTAAGCTCATGTATTAAAAATCAGGAACCCCGGAAAATTCCAGGCTTAAATATATTTTGGAAATGTCTGGGTTATAGGTTTTTTGCGTTTTCTGCAAGCGTATTTATAAATTTTTGGAGAGGGCCTTTTACCATCATGGCCATCATGGCATTAAACTTTCCATCGAATTCCATAAAAACCTCGCTTTTTTGCTGGTCTACCGCCATAATATGAATATTTAAAGCGAAATTAAACTTCTCCGAGGTTGAACCTAAAACCACTAATTCTGGTTTTTTGGTTTCTTTTATTTCCAGCTGAATTTCCGGCATTCCTTTTAAACCAAATAAAAACCGGTCTTCAGACTTTACTTCAAATTTCTCCGTGCTTTCCGGCATCAGTTGCTTGTAATTTTTAACATTGGTTAAAAATTCAAACATTTCTTCCTGATTTTTTCCGGTAGTAACTTTGTTGCTTTCTAAATGCATATCTATTTTTTCCAGTTGCTAGGGTCCTGCCGCCAGTTCTTAAGGGTTTCAGCTTCCGAAGCATTTATATAATTGGTACGCTCTGCGGTTTCTAATAAATAATCGTAATTGCTTAAGGTATGCAGTTGCACCTCCGCCTGCTTGAAATTATCTTCCGCAGTGTTAAATCCGTATGTAAAAATGGCAAGCATTCCCTTGACATTTGCGCCAGCCTCCTTTAAGGCTTTTACAGCATTTAAACTGCTTTTTCCGGTGCTAATGAGATCCTCTATAACGACCACATTCTGACCTTCTTCCAGGATGCCTTCAATTTGATTTTTTCGACCGTGACTTTTAGGTTCTGGTCTTACATATATAAATGGCAGACTCAAGTACTCGGCAACGAGCATTCCGATACCTATGGCACCGGTTGCAACGGCGGCAATAACATCGGGTTTGCCATAGAGTTCTTCTGTTTGACGAGCAAAATGTTCCCGGATGTAATTTCTGATTGGTGGATAGGATAAAACAATCCTATTGTCACAATAAATTGGCGATTTCCATCCACTGGCCCAGGTGAAGGGTTCTTGTGGATCTAATTTTATTGCCTTAATTTGCAGGAGTAGTTCAGCAGTTTTGATTGCTGTTTCTTTATTCAAAATCATAATACAAATGTATAAAGTTTTTGTCAATGATATTCCAATAATCCTTTCTACAGAAAAAGATTTGGGTGAAAAATACACCTCTTTTCCTATTAAAAAGGTGAAACTCAAGCGGATCATTAAACAAATTAATAGGGGAGAATTATTGTTTGTAAACCTTTATCACGAAAAAGAGGATAAACTTCTTAAGCATTTGTTCAAGAAAATGCCGGTGGTAACTGCAGGTGGGGGTATGGTTTTCAATGACAAAAATGAGATCCTTTTTATTTACCGAAATAAGCGCTGGGATCTCCCAAAAGGGAAAACAGAAAAAGGTGAGGAAATTGCTGCTTCCGCTTTGCGGGAAACCGAGGAGGAGACTGGAGTTAAAAATTTAAAGCTCACTGGTTTTCTGGCTAAGACCTACCATGTATTTAAGAGAAAAGGGAAATTCAGATTAAAAGTAACTCATTGGTACCAAATGCATTCAGATTATTCCGGTGAACTAATTCCGGAAGAAAAAGAGGGAATTGAGAAGGCAAAATGGAAAAACCTTGAAAAGTCTCGCAAAGCACTCAGAAAATCCTATGCCAATATCAGAGAACTCTTTCCGAAGGAATACCTACCGAGGGACTCTAAAGACCGGGTAGCGTAGATGTGACTTTTCATAATGTTTAGATTTTTGATGCAACCAGTTTAACTGGGCGTAAGCATTATTTGCAAATTCGGGTTCCTTGCGTTTTTTTTGTTCAAACTCTTCTTTTAGTTCAGTGTTCCGGTCCAGCATTTCCTTGGCTATATCTTCAAAGACATAAGGTGAAAAACCCTCTTTTTTTTGAAGAATCGGATCAAAGAAATTCCAGTTGAAGAATGAATCAGGGGTGGTGGGTTCCAGGGTCTCTATAATATACCTGGCCCCGTCCTGAAATGTTTTCACATACAAATCTCCTTTTCTGAACTGGACAGAATCTATCCTGCTACTCACCTTGGTGTTTTTATGCATATAGTGGCCTTCATACGCCCTCTCTGAAGTTTCATAATCCTTAATCCGATAAGTTTCTACCAGGATAATTGTATCCTGCGGCAGAGGTTCCAGTGCGATATCATTGAGTTCCAGAAGCTCGGTGACATTCCACCATCCCTGTGGTATGATGTAGGCCCTTGGAATTTCAATGCGGTCCTGCGCAATAAAATTATCATAATATTCAATTTCTTTTGTAAAAGGTTTCTGGCGATCATACTTTAACCGCTGGCCCCCGGTGACTTCGCTAGGGATCATTTCTCCCTCGAAACCCTTAAAATCCCTTTTACTAGGGTTTGATCTATCTGGTTTGAAATCGGTTGGATACCAACGTTCTGTCAGGTATTTTCTCCTTGCCCTATCCCGGAGGTCTTTGATGGTTTCTTTTTGAGCGTCGGTATAATTAATTACAGAACTCAAGAACTCATAGGTGCCCTGAACCCTTTCCGGATATGGTTTCAGCATATGGGTTTCCACCATCATACCCAGGGTGTTAAAAAGAGTGGTGTACCCGGTAGAGTATCTGGGGTGGTCAAGAAATTGGGGAAAGCCTTTTTCGGGTACCTGATTGAAAACATTCACATAAGGGGTAATCTCCCAATTTTTATTTTTTAAAGAGTCCTCAATGGCGGGCATCATTCTTTCATTTAAATATTCCCCGAGCTCTCCGCCTAGCTTGTTGTGTTGGGTGAATAAATGAGTAAGTGTATATTGGTAATCGGCCCCATTGCTCACATGATTATCAATGAAAACATCGGGTTTGACCTTATGAAAAATTTCATAAAAGCTCCGGGTATTTCGAGTATCAGCTTTCATGAAATCCCTGTTCAGGTCATAGTTTCGCGCGTTCCCCCTAAACCCGTATTCTTCAGGTCCGTTTTGGTTGGTTCTGGTGGTAGAATTCCGGTTAAGGGCACCCCCGATATTGTAAACTGGAATAGTAGCAACAACAGTATTTTCGGGAGTTGAAATAGAATCACCAGCCAAATCACGAAACAACATCATCGTGGCGTCTATTCCATCGCTTTCTCCCGGATGTATTCCATTGTTAATGAGAATGATTCCGTTTTCCTCCCTTAAGTTCTCAAAGTTAAAATTGCCATTGGCACTGTATATGGCAAGGTGAAGAGGTTCTCCACTATCGGTAGTCCCTATTTCTTCCAGGCCGATATTGGTATGTGCATTGGCGAGTTCCTGGTAGAACGCTATGACTTCTTCATATGTACCTGTTTCTCTACCTTCGGATTTCTCAAATTTAGTTAAAAAATCGAAATCGTTCACCAAACGATATTTTTCCAGATCGCAGGAAATCAGTAAAAAAGCCCCAAGGATTACTATACTGAGTTTTTTCATAAAAAAACTATATATTTTAGGCATAAACTTACTTAAAAGGCCTTTAGCAGCAAAACCCTCTGGATATTATTAATCGATTTCAACTTGCATGCCTGCTGGCTATGAGGTATTTTTACTCCTGACAATTTATTATTCAAAAGTCTTAAATATAAAAATATTGAAAAAATTATTATTGTTCCTACTAGTTCTCCTTGGTTCAAAGCTGGTTACAGGACAGAATTTTAATGGAAAAGTGATAAATGCCGTTACTGCCGAACCGGTTTTAAATGCACAAATCGAAAACCCTGCCACCGGAACCATCGTCGAGTCCGATAAGGCGGGGAATTTTAGCCTTATCATTCCGGATTTTCCTACCACTCTCATTATATCCGGAATTGGATTTGAAAGGCTTAAAGTTGATGTCTTTAGTGCTGACCAGACCGAGGTTTTTTATCTTAATCCTTCCCTGGAAAACTTATCTGAGGTAATTATTAATAGTATGGCAATTCCCGGAAGGTTACAGGATTTACCGTCGGCTGTGAGTCTGGTTTCTGCCAGGGATCTTAAAAGGGGAGATAATACCAACCTGGTAGCGAAATTCAACAATGTGCCAGGAATGTATGTGAATCAGGGCGCACTGAACACCAATAAGATTAATATTCGCGGTATTGGTGCCAGGTCACAATATAGCACCAACCGCATACAGTCTTATTTTGATGGAATTCCACTAACTACCGCTGAAGGGGAGCTTACTTTGGACGATATAGATCCTGAAGGCCTGGACCGTATAGAGGTGATAAAGGGCCCGACTTCCAGTGTATATGGAGCTGGTCTAGGTGGTTCTGTTAACCTCTTTTCCGCCTTTCCAAAGTCACCGAAAACCGAGGCAACCTTAAAATATCAACATGGAAGCTTTAACACAAAGAAGAATGTGATCAGCGCAATGCATGCTACTGAAAATGTTGCGATGCATGCAAATTATACCGGATTAACCAGCGATGGTTATCGGGATAACGGTGAATATGACCGACAGTCTGCTATAATCAATGCCAGGTTGCAAACCACCGAAGCAAACTACCTTTCCTTTCTGGCTACTTTTACCAAACTTAAAGCTTATATCCCCAGTTCACTTAATGAGGATGATTTTCTTAATAATCCTAAAAGTGCCAATGGTAATTGGGAGACAGCCCGGGGCTTCGAGTCTTATGATCGTGGAATGTTAGGTGCCTCTTACCAGCATACATTCTCAGAGAGTTTCAGCAATACCACAAGCATATATATGAGCTTTAGGGATGCTTATGAACCAAGACCATTTGATATCTTAAAGGAGGAGCGGGTCTCTGCTGGAGCGCGTACCCGTTTTAATCTAGAATTGTTAATGCTCAACTTACCGTCCAAGGTCACTTTTGGTGCGGAGTATTATAATGAATGGTACAATGGCGCTACTTTTGAGAATTTATTTCGTGAATATGAAGATCAAGGTAGTGTGATGGGTGAGCGTCTTAGTGGGAACGAACAGGAGCGAAACTATAGCAATTTCTTCGGTCAGATAAACATGAAACTTACTGAAAAATGGGTGTTCGAGGGCGGCTTTAATATCAATTCCACCCAATATGGCCTAATCGACCTTTATGCTCAGGATGATATAGACCAATCCGGGAAATATCGTTTCGACCTCATTTTTTCTCCGCGTATCGGAAGCACTTATGAAATTACCCCAGGAAAGACTCTGTACGGAACCATAAGTCATGGCTTTTCTACCCCAAGTGTAGCCGAAACCCTAACTCCCGAGGGATTAATCAATACGGAGCTTCAACCGGAAATCGGCATTAACTATGAACTCGGCTTTAAAGCGAATTGGCTGGAAAACAGACTTTATACGGAGTTTTCAGCCTATTCCATTAGGATTGAAGATCTATTGGTCGCTCAGCGTGTGGCCGAGGATCGTTATGTCGGGTTAAATGCTGGAAAAACAGTTCATAATGGGCTCGAATTTCTGCTAAACTATAATATGAGCCTTACCACTGATATTTCCTTAAAGCCTTATTTAAATGCCACTTTTAACTTTTTTGAATTTGAAGAATTCGTAAATGAAGACCAGGATTTTTCAGGAAACAAGTTACCTGGGGTGCCTAAATCTACAGTTAACATGGGCTTGAATTTTGAAAGTGATCTTGGACTTGATCTCTTTGCAGGGTATAGTGCGGTTGGAGAAATTCCCCTGGATGATGCCAATTCTGGTTATTCCGAAAGTTATCAATTAGCAAATTTAAAGGCTTCCTGGTCCATTGATATTATAGGAGACCTGGGGGTGAATCTTTATGGCGGTATTAATAATGTTTTGGATGAACATTATGCGGCTAGTATTTTAACTAATGCAGTAGGTTTCGGAGGTGCTGAACCACGATATTATTATCCCGGTAATCCAAGAAATTATTATGGAGGAGTGCAGCTGAATTATATCTTTTAATTTTTTTTTCTAACGATATCAGGTACCATAAATTCATAATTTCCTCCGTGTCTGATGACATCACGTACCACCGTAGAAGAGATATGACTGTGACCGGAGGAACAGATTAAAAATACAGTATCAATACCAGCCATTTTGTAATTGGTCTGTCCAATGGCTTTTTCAAATTCCAGGTCCTGCACACTTCTAAGACCGCGTAAAAGAAAATCGGCATCCTGCTCTTTACAGAATTCTACGGTTAGCCCTTTGTAGGTCATCACTTTAACTTTAGGGGAGTCTTTATAGGTTTCCTTTAAAAAATGAAGCCTTTCTTCCAGGGTAAACATATAATGCTTATTGGAATTTGTGCCAATAGCAAGAATTATTTCTTCAAATAACGGGATGGCTCTGTCTATGACATCGGTGTGCCCAAGGGTTAAGGGATCAAATGATCCTGGAAATACAGCTTTTCTCATAATTCAAAAATTCAGTCTTTCGCAAAGGCGAAAATCCCATCTTCAGATTGGTTCAGGGGAGACGGGACATTCTGTAAATATAGTTATTTCCGCGTTGGATGTTTACTTTAATGCCGCATCAATGGCACTTCCATAAAGCTCTGTTAAGTTTATGTTGGCCGCCTTTGCCTGTTGTGGTAAAATACTGGCCTGGCTCAGTCCAGGTGTGGTATTCATTTCTATAAAATGAGGTTCTCCGTTATGAAAAATAAATTCTGAACGGGTAAAGCCTCTCATTTTCAGTTTCTGATAAATCAATTTGGCGATCCCCTGGACTTTTTTGGTTTGCTCCTTTGAAATGTTGGCCGGGGTGATTTCCTGTGATTTTCCTAGATATTTGGCTTCATAGTCAAAAAATTCGTTTTCAGAAATAATCTCAGTAACCGGGAGTGCACGTACTTTTCCTTTCCATGTAATAACCCCAACCGAAACTTCAGTACCGTCCAGGAAAGATTCGATGATAATTTCATCGTCCTCCTTGAAAGCCGTTTTGGTAGCAGGGATTAAATCATCCTCTTTTTTAACTTTGGTAATTCCAAAGCTACTGCCGGCACGGTTAGCTTTTACGAAACAAGGTAGCCCCACCCGGTCTATTATCGCTTCTACATCGATCTTATCTTCTTTATCTAAAAAAAAATTTGTGGCCGTTTGAATGCCGTAGGCTTTTAAAACACTTATCAGGTCCCTCTTGTTAAAAGTAAGGGCCGCCTGGTAATACCCACAAGTCGTTTGAGGGATTCCCACTAATTCGAGGTAGGCCTGTAATAACCCATTTTCTCCGGGAGTTCCGTGAATTGTATTAAATACACAATCAAAGCTGATGATTTTTTCACCTATTTTTACAGTGAAGTCATTCTTGTTTATCGGGTATGGATTGTCGTTTTCATCAATTACAGACCAGGCATTTTGTAAAATATGTACCCGGTAAGGTTCATAGATTTCACGGTTTAGATGTTTATAAACCATATTTCCACTGTTGATGGAAATGTGATATTCGCTCGAATATCCGCCCATTGCGATGGCGATTTTTTTCTTCATCTTCAATTTTTGGAGTTTATTTCCGTTAAACAAAAATATCATTAATAAGGCCTGCAACCAAAAGCTCTGGTTTTATATCTTTGTCGCTCACAAACAAATGTATGGGATTATTTAAATTTATCTTTAGCAAAACCTTTTTAATTCAGCTGGTTCTGGCTGTGGTCGCCTTGATTATAATCGCTTTTCTAGCACTTCAATGGCTCGATTATTCAACCAATCAAGATCAGCGAATCGAGGTTCCTGATCTTTCCAAAATGTCCCTTGATAAGGTGGATGATCGTCTTGCAAGCTTGGAATTGCAATATGAAATTCTGGACTCTGCTAACTTTAACCCTGATTTTCCGCGATTTTCGGTAATTGAACAGGTACCTGAACCTGGACAATTCGTAAAAGAGAACCGAAAAATTTATCTAACTCTTAATCCTTCTGGTTACCGAACGGTAATTATCCCTGACCTAATTAGAAAAACTCGTCGCCAGGTAGAACCAACTTTGAGGTCCCTGGGTTTTGAAATTGGAGACATTACCTACAAAGCAGACATAGCCAAAGATGCTGTTCTGGAACTTAGGCATGAAGGGAAGAAAATAGAAGCGGGAGACGAATTGATGAAGACCTCAACGATAGACCTGGTACTGGGAGATGGTTCGGGTCGATATTCGATAACTGAAGAAGATGAAGAGGAAAACGAGGAAGAATTGGAATTTTAATGAAGAAAGAAGACGATAACAACGAGCCTGAAGAACAGGATGAAACGCTCTATGAACATCACAAATTCGTAGCTAAAATTGGCCAGAAACCCCTACGGGTGGATAAATTTTTGATGAATTTTATTGAGAACGCCACTAGGAATAAAATTCAGAAAGCTGCAAAAACAGGTAATATTTATGTTAATGACCAGCCGGTAAAACAAAACTACAAAGTAAAGGCGGGTGACATAGTTCAGGTAATGTTTGAACATCCTCCCTATGAGTTTCTGCTAACTCCAGAGAATATTCCCCTCGATATCGTCTATGAAGATGATGCCTTATTGGTCATTAATAAACCCGCGGGAATGGTAGTACATCCGGGTCATGGAAATTACAGTGGAACCCTGATAAATGCCCTTGTTTATCATTTTGACAATCTGCCCAATAATAGTAGTGAGCGTCCGGGCCTTGTTCATCGTATTGATAAGGATACCAGTGGCCTTTTGGTAGTAGCCAAAACTGAAAAGGCGATGACTCACCTTTCCAAACAATTTTTTGACAAAACCAGCGAGCGGGAATATGTAGCCCTGGTCTGGGGGAATGTGGAAGAGGACACGGGTACTATCGAAGGGAATATTGGTCGTCATCCTAAAAACAGATTACAAAACACGGTATATGAAGGTGAGGAAGCGGTAAAAGGGAAACCTGCCGTTACTCATTATAAAGTTCTAGAACGTTTTGGCTATGTTAGCCTGGTTTCCTGCAGACTCGAGACCGGTCGTACTCATCAAATTCGAGTGCATATGAAGTATATTGGACATCCCCTTTTTAATGACCAGCGCTATGGTGGAGATAAGATTCTTAAGGGAACTACTTTCTCCAAATACAAACAATTTGTCGATAACTGTTTTAAAGTGCTTCCGCGCCAGGCTCTTCACGCGAAAACCCTTGGATTTACTCATCCTGAAACTGGCGAAAACTTAAGTTTCGATACTGCAATCCCTCAGGATATGCAGGATTGTATCAAAAGATGGCGTAATTATTCCAAAAACCTGAAAGATAATCTTAATTAGGATTTTAAAATTCCTGATGTTTCGGATGGGTTAAAATTATTGCTTTCCTTAAATTTATGGTTTTCAAATTCAAAAAGCATTGAAACTATGAGCAATAAAATAAGGCCATATGTCTTGGCTGAAACCAATTGGAAACAAGTTAAAAATCAGGAGTACACCGTAGCCGTTCTACCCTGGGGGGCTACTGAGGCTCATAATTACCACCTCCCTTATGCAACTGATAACATATTAGGTGAGTCCAATGCTATTGAAGCAGCTGCCAAAGCCTGGGAACAAAATGCGAGGCCTATTGTATTGCCAACCATTCCATTTGGTGTTAATACCGGTCAAATGGATGTAAAGCTTTGTATGAATATGAATCCATCAACTCAGTATGCCGTCTTAAAGGATGTGGTGCAGGTGCTGGATGCTCATAAAATTCATAAATTGGTTATTCTCAATGCTCATGGGGGTAATCATTTTAAACAGATGATTCGAGAACTTAGCCTTGAATATCCTCGTGTTTTTATTTGTGCTATTAACTGGTGGCAGCTTTCAGAGGCTAAAGAATATTTTGATGAGCCTGGGGATCATGCCGGTGAACTTGAAACTGCGACTGTAATGCACCTTACCCCAGATTTAGTGCTTCCCCTGGAAGAAGCCGGGGACGGAGCCGCAAAAACTTTTAGAATTCGTGGACTCCGAGAAGGTTGGGCAACTACTCAAAGGGCCTGGACCAAAGTTACAGAAGATACCGGTGTAGGGAACCCCAAAAAGGCTACCAGAGAAAAAGGCAGGCAGTTTTTTGAAAAAACGACCAGCATGATCGGGGATTTTATTACCGAGTTGCATCTTGCCAATCTGGATGATATGTATGAATAAGCAAGAGGTGCTATGTTGAAAAGCTTGCTTTTTATTTTTGGATTTTTAATTGTTGGGGAATTGGTCTCCTGGATATTCCAGCTTCCAGTGGCGGGAAATATTCTGGGTATGCTATTGATTTTTATCGCATTGAAATTGCAACTGATAAGTTTGGAAAGCGTCAAACCCGCGTCAGATAAACTAATTAAATACCTTGTCATTTTCTTTATCCCCTACGGTGTTGGTTTGATGGTTCATTTTAATCTGATCGCTGAATTCTGGTTGCCCATAAGCTTAGCTGTAATTTTCAGCAGTGTCCTTACACTATACCTTACAGCCATTATCATTGAGAAAGCCGGAAGATGATGTATCAATTTACGGAGTTACCGGTATTTGGAGTATTTATCAGTATTGCAGCTTATTTTCTGGCTGTTAAACTCAGGAAAAGATGGAACTATGTCCTTTTGAATCCTGTACTGATCGCTATTACAGGTATAATTATATTCCTGCTTATATTCCGCATAGATTTTGAAACCTACAATGTGGGCGGGAAATATATTAGTTTTTTTCTCGGACCTTCTGTTGTCGCCTTGGGCGTGTTTTTTTATGAAAAATATGAAGAGGTAAAACAAAATTTAAAGACCTTTATCCTCGCTGTCCTTGCAGGAGGCATTACCGGGGTGCTAAGTGTGATCGGTTTTCTTCTACTACTTAAGGCTCCCGAACAAATCACCAGGTCTCTTGCAGCCAAATCGGTTACCACTCCAATTGCCATTGAAATTACCCGGCTTATACACGGAATACCTGAGATCACTGCTGGAATAGTAATAGCAGTGGGAATATTTGGTAATGCATTCGGACCTTTTATTTTGAAGAAATTCGGGATAAGAAGTAAGATTGCCATCGGTACTGCTCTGGGTACCGCAGCCCATGGTATAGGTACTGCCAGAGCTTTTGAAGAAGGTAAAATCCAGGGTGTTTACAGTGGCCTGGCCATGTGCCTTAATGGAATTATTACAGCATTGATCACTCCTTACCTTATAGAATTAATTTTCTGATTCCTCTGAAATTGCGCCATCTTCTTCCTCTACAACATCATTTCCAAATCGGTCTTTCTTGAAATATCGTATGATGGATGGGGCGGTAAAACCATGAACCACTATGGAAATTAAGATAATATACGCCGTGATAGAATGCAACTCATTTTTATTTTCAAAACCATCAAATTGCACAAAAGCCCAGGAAAGATAAAAGACTGAACCAATTCCCTTGATTCCGAGGAAACTTATTGCCAGTTTGCTTTTAAAAGATTCTCTGATACCTATAAGTCCTATTAAGCCCGCTATTGGACGTATAATTAACACAAAGACAAAAGCAAATAAAATTCCTCTCCAGTCGGTTAATTCAAGCATTCCATTCATAAGCGAGCCTCCAAATAAGATTATCCATACCACTAACAGTAAACGTTCAATCTCATGAACAAAATCATGCATTTTCTTTTTATAATCGCCACTTATTTTTTCATAATATCTTACACTGAGTCCAGCGAAGAATACGGCAAGGAAACCATAACCGTGCAATAATTCCGTAATTCCATAGCTGAAAATAGTGAGTGATAATGCGAGAAAACCATCAAAAGTTTTGATATTGGTAAGACGATGGAGCCTGTCTAAAAGAAAGCCAATAAATCTTCCTATGGCTATTCCACAGATGATTCCTATTACAATTTTTAGCAGGAATTTATCTAGAAACCAGGCGCTGAGGTCAAAAAGGGCCCAACCCCCAGCCTGAGCCACCAGCAAGGCCATAAAAGTAAATGGGAAAGCCATACCATCATTTAATCCGGCCTCTGCGGTTAAGGAAAATCTTACCCGCTCCCTGAATTTTTTCTCCCGTGTGGGGTCATCCAACTGGGTTTCAGCAGCCAGTACAGGATCTGTTGGAGCGAGAATGGCAGCCAGTAGTAGGGAAGAAGGAACACTAAACAATAAAAAATGGTTACCTAAAAAATAAGCTGAGAGCATACATAATGGCATAGTGACAAAAACTAATAAGAGAGGACGTTTCCATGTTTGAAACGAGTATTCGGTACCTATTTTTAATCCTGCTCCCATCAGGGAGATAATCACAATGATTTCTGAAAAGTACATCAGATTGTAATCGTTCCATAAAGGATCCGGCCAACTCAATGGAATGTCCAGGTAAAAAAGTAAAAAGCCTATTAGCAATAACAGTACTGGGGAGCTTACTTTAATTTTTCGAGAAATAGAAGGTAGCCAGGCCATTACCAAGGTGGCTAATCCTAAGCCTGCGAGGATGAGGTAGTGCTCTTTCATAGATATATAAAAGTAACAGATTTTTTACATTGAGGTAAAAACCTCATCAGACTTTCACAAAAGACTAACAATTCAAGAGAATGGGAAGTTAAGACCGCCTCTTTTTGATAATTGTAAAATGATTTTCATCATATTTTTACAGAGCGTTTTCCAGTAAATTTATAGGCAGTAATCCTTTGAAAATGAAGCTCATTGTTAGCATAATTTTTCTTATTCATGCTTTAATTCATCTATTGGGTTTTCTCAAAGCATTCGATCTGCTTGCATTAAAACAGCTTCAACTGGAAATTTCCAGGTCCCTTGGGTATTTATGGTTGTTTTCTGCATTGCTCTTTTTATTGGTGATCCTTTTATTTTTGCTTGGAAAATCGTGGTGGCCCTTTTTTGCTCTTGCCGGTATTTTAATTTCTCAGGTTCTTATTATCCTTGTCTGGCATGACGCTAAATATGGTAGCATTCTTAATCTGGTTTTATTTTTAATAAGTCTACCCGGGCTTGGTAGTTTTTATTTTCAGAAGAAAACAGAAAAGGAGGTAAGCCGCCTTGTTCAGCTTCCTGCCCCTTCAACCCATCTTCCAGCAAAGTTGGTAGACAATCCTCAACTTCCGAGTATCATCCAGAAATGGTTAAGAAAATCTGGTGTAGCCGAAAAACCAAAAGCTGCTTTCGTTCGGCTTGAACAACAGGGCAGAATGAAAATTAAGCCCGGGGGAGACTGGATGCCCTTTCGAGCTACGCAATATGTTAATGTCCACGCACAGTCTTTCATCTGGACTGCCCGGGTGAACCCTGGTTCATTCATCTATTTTGATGGCAGGGATAAGTTAATGCGGGGAGAAGGGGAAATGCTTATTAAGTTATTCTCCCTGTTCCCTGTAGTCAATGAATATGATAATGAAAAAATTGATTCTGGAGCCATGCAGCGTTTTCTGGCCGAGATTTGTTGGTTTCCCACAGCTGCATTAAGCAGCAAAATTAGCTGGGAGGCCTTGGAGGACAATACCGCCCGAGCAGATCTGGAAATTTATGGTAAAGAGGTATCAGGGATTTTTAATTTCTCTGAAGACGGAGATTTACGTTCCTTCCAGACGCAGCGTTTTTATGGAGGAGAACAAAATTCCAAAGAAGAAACCTGGAAAGTCGAAATGCTCGGATTTGCCGAATTCTCCGGATATAGAATTCCCAATAAAAGTAAAATTACCTGGAAGTTGGCAGAGAGTGATTTTACCTGGTTGGAATTAGAAATCATGGAGGTAGATTATAGTGATGATGGCTTTAAGCGGGGTCAAGACCTGTTCTACTGATATTTGTCATATTAATTTTGGCTTATTACTGGTAAATTTGGATAAAACCAATATGCTTTAGGTTATGGAAACATCAGTATTTCTTGCCAAATTTTGGGGTTGGTATCTGCTTATTTTTTTCTTTATTCTTAGTTTCAATCCACAAAGGATAAGGCAGATCTTCGAAGATCTCAAAGATCAGAAATTTCTGATTTTAGCCGCTTTTGCAGCCATCATTTTGGGCTTATTAAATATTCTTTTCCACAATCTCTGGGAGCCGGATTGGCGGATAATTATAACAGGTTTAGGATGGATGTCATTATTTATAGGGCTTGGGCTTTTTGTGTTTCCTGATTCTACTACACGCCGTTTAACCACACTCAACATTCGGTTTGTACAAGTAATATATATTATTCTTTTCCTTATGGGGATATTCTTATTGAATATGGGTTATCAATTGGTGTTGTACTAAAATTCGGACTATGATGGAATTTATAAAAAAATTCAGTGAATTGTCACTTGACGATCTTCCACAGGTCGGGGGTAAAAATGCTTCCCTTGGTGAAATGTTTAATGAACTTTCATCTGAAGGAGTGTTAGTACCTGATGGTTTTGCAACGACTTCTGAGGCTTTTTGGTCATTTCTCAAGGTTAATGACCTGGAGCAAAAACTAAAAGATCTCATGGAGGCTCTGGATAAAGGAAATTATGAAAACCTTTCTGAAATTGGCTTGCAAGCCAGGGAAATTATAAAATCTTCAAGCTTTTCTGGAAAATTCACCGATGAAATAATACAGGCCTATAAAGATCTAGGGAAGACTGGAAATATACCCGTTGCAGTTAGAAGCAGCGCTACAGCTGAAGACCTACCTGACGCCAGTTTTGCCGGCCAACATGATACTTTTTTAAACATAACCGGCGCAAAATCACTTTTAAGAGCTGTTAAAAACTGTTTTGCTTCACTTTATACGGACCGGGCTATAAAATATCGTGAAGATCATGGCTTTGCGCATCACGATATTGCCCTGTCTGTGGGAGTTCAAAAAATGGTGCGATCAGATACTGGTTGCTCTGGAATCGGTTTTAGCCTGGAACCGGAATCAGGTTTTAGGAACCTTATTCATATTTCAGGAGTATGGGGCTTGGGTGAAACCATAGTACAGGGTCTGGTTAATCCCGATGAGTTTGATGTTTTTAAACCTACCCTGAAAACGGGAAAATACCCGATAATTCAGAAAAAACTGGGTCGAAAGGAGCTTACCATGGTTTATTCCGAATCCAACGGCCATTCTTCCACTGTCACTATGGACACCACTGTAAAAAAACAGGATTCCTTCGTGTTGAGTGATAAAGAGGTAATGCAGCTGTCAAAATGGATTTTGGTGATTGAAGACCATTATTCACGTCCCATGGATGTCGAGTGGGCTAAGGATGGGGAAACCGGTCAACTTTTTATAACACAGGCCCGTCCGGAAACCGTACATGGGGAAAAGGAAAGTCTATACCATTTGGAGTACCATTTAACCGAACATTCTGAAATGTTGGTTAGTGGTAATGCTATAGGATCCAGTATAGCTACGGGTGTCGCACGTATTCTTAATTCTCCCGCTGAGTCCCATCGATTAAAACCTGGTGATATACTGGTAACCTCTACTACCAGTCCGGACTGGGACCCCTTGCTTAAAAGGTCGGCTGCAGTGATTACCGACCGGGGAGGCCGGACAAGCCACGCAGCTATAGTAGCACGAGAACTTGGGGTGCCAGCCGTTGTAGGTACCAATAATGGATCTACCCTTATTAAGGATGGCCAAAAAATAACCGTCTCCTGTGAGGGTAAAACAGGATTCGTATATGAAGGAAAACTCCAATTCGAAAAGACCGAAATAGATTTTGGCAAGATAAAACTACCTCAAACCGAAGTTAAACTAATCCTTTCTGATCCTGACAGGGCCTTTCAGCTTTCTTTTTATCCCAATAACGGGATCGGGTTGCTTCGTATGGAATTCATTATTACGCATCTTATCAAGGTACACCCGATGGCTCTTGTGAAATTTGACCAGATAAGTGATTCTAGAACCAAAAAAGACATTGAAAAACTTACCTGGCAATACGAGGATAAGAAAGATTACTTCATTGAGGAATTGTCCCGAGGACTTGCGGTCATGGCGGCTGCATTTTATCCTAAAGAGGTCATTATTAGAATGAGTGATTTTAAAAGTAATGAATATGCCAATCTCATAGGTGGTAAAACGTTTGAACCTCAGGAAGAAAACCCAATGCTCGGTTTTCGGGGAGCCGCACGTTATTATCATCCTTTTTATAAGGCCGGTTTCGAATTGGAGTGTAAAGCCATTAAAAAGCTTAGGGATGAGATGGGCCTAAGCAACGTTAAGGTGATGATCCCGTTTTGCCGGACCCTAGAGGAAGGCCGAAATGTGATTGAACTGATGAAAAATTTCGGGCTCACCCAAGAGGAAAATGGTCTTGAGATCTATATGATGGTTGAAATTCCTTCCAATGTTATTCTGGCTGAGGAATTTGCAGAAATTTTTGATGGGTTCTCGATAGGATCGAATGACCTAACCCAGCTTACCCTTGGGGTTGACAGAGACTCTGAAGTTATGGCCGAAGTATTTAATGAAAATGATGCAGCAGCCAAGGAAATGATAGCCACAGCAATAAGAAAAGCTAAAAAAGCTGATATAAAGATTGGCCTTTGTGGTCAGGCTCCAAGTGATTTTCCTGAGTATGCGGCCTTTCTGGTTAAGCAAGGTATCAGCAGTATTTCATTTAATCCTGATGCGCTGCTCAAAGGGATAGAAAATGTCAATAAGGCCGAAAAAAACTAAGTTTATTGGCACCTTTAAAAACACCGGTAGCATGCCCACTCAACCCTATGCGATATCTCGTCAGGAGATCCTTTCGGAATTTTCAGTAGACCCTGAAAAAGGACTGTCTTCCAGCCAGGTACAAAAACGACTCAAACAATATGGACCAAACAAGTTGCGCGATGCCAAGAGTAAAAATATATGGCTAATTCTCGTTGAACAGTTTCTCGATCCTATAGTCTATATTCTCGCTGTGGCTATGCTTCTAGCATTTGCATTTAGCGAGTGGCTGGAAGGATTTGCCGTATTGATCGTAATATTAATAACGGCCCTTATCGGGTTTTTTATGGAATGGCAGGCTATAAGATCGGTGGAAGCGCTTCAAAAAATGGTGCAGACTGTTGCCAATGTTCTAAGGGATTCAAAGATCGAAAAGATCAAAGCAATGTTGCTAGTGCCTGGAGATATCGTACTTCTGGAAGCCGGGGATGTGATTCCTGGTGACGCCCGTGTCCTGGAATCCAGTAGTTTTGCTGTTAAAGAAGCTGTTCTTACCGGAGAAAGCAATCAGATCGAAAAAATTGAAGATAGACTTCCAGATGATACCCCGCTTGCAGAAAGGAGGAATATGCTTTACAAGGGAACCATTGCAGCCAGAGGGAAAGCCAAAGCGATCATTGTAGCCACAGGTACCAAAACAGAAATTGGAAAAATTAGTGAGCTTACCCGGGAAGCTAAGAAAACGAAGACTCCGCTTGAAAAAAAGCTAAAAAAACTCAGCTATTGGTTGATTTGGCTCACCCTGGGACTCGCGGTATTGATTGTGGCAACCGGGTTTTTCCAGGGTAAGGATCTTGCCTTGATGATAAAAACTGGAATTGCCCTAGCCGTAGCGGCCATTCCCGAAGGGCTTCCTATTGTAGCAACCATAGCCCTGGCACGAGGAATGTTAAGGCTCTCCAGGCGCCAGGTGGTCATCAAAAAACTAGAAGCTGTTCAAACTCTGGGAGAAACCGGAATTATTTGCACGGACAAAACAGGAACGCTTACTGAGAATAAAATGAGTATTCATTATATGATGCTCTCATCCGGGGATTATCCTGTAGCGGAATTTAATGCTAAAAACCTTAAAGACGAATTAGCTTTCCAAAGGATTATGGAGGTAGCTGCACTTTGTAATGATAGCAGCCTGCATTATGGAAAGCAAAAAGGCGACGCGGTAGAAATCGCTCTGGTGGAATTTCTTGGTGAACAAGGTTTCAACTATGAAGAAATTAGGAGAAAAAATTCCAGAATAGCAGAAATTCCCTTTGACGCAGAGATCAAAAAAATGGCTACCCTCCAAAATTATGGAGCTCATTATCTTATTACCGTTAAAGGGGCCCTGGAAGCTTTACTTCCTGATTGTGACCATGTTTTGACTCCTGATGGGGAAAAAGAGTTCTCGGATAAAGATGTATGGCAGAAAAAAGCGGGAGAGATCGCTGCTGAAGGGATAAGAGTATTGGCTTTTGCTTATCGGGAAACCGATGAAAAACCTGAAAATGAGCACCTGACGAAAAACCTGGTTTTTCTGGGAATTCTTGGTTTTTTGGACCCGCCAAGAAAGGATATCAAACAGGCGATTGATACTTATAAAAATGCGGGAATTAGAGTGGTGATGATCACCGGGGATCACCCGGATACAGCCCGTAAAATAGGCGAGGAGATAGGTTTAATAGAAGAGAATGCCCCTGAAAGCATGGTGATTCTGGGACGCGAACTGGAGAATTTTGAAGCTTTCAACTCAACGCAGGAAAAAAAAGTTATGGAAGCCGCCATTTTTGCCAGGATGGTCCCCAAGCAAAAGCTCGATTTGGTAGAATTTTATCAGAAGAATAAGGCTATAGTCGGCATGCTGGGAGATGGGGTAAATGATGCTCCGGCCCTTAAAAAAGCAGATATAGGTATAGCGATGGGCATTCGTGGAACGGAGGCTGCCAAAGAAGTTGCCGATGTGATTATTATGGATGATAAATTTACCTCTACCGAACTGGCTATTAGGCAGGGTCGAACTATCTTTGAAAATATAAGGCAATTTGTGGTTTTCCTTTTATCCTGCAATCTTGCAGAAATAATTTCTGTGGCCCTTGCATCTTTTAGCAACCTTCCTTTACCCCTGTTGCCTTTGCAAATTCTATTTCTAAATTTGGTAACAGACGTTTTTCCAGCCCTGGCCCTGGGAGTGGGCAAAGGTGATCCCCATGTAATGAAGCAGCCACCAAGGGATCCACAGGAGCCCATACTTACCCGGAAACTATGGATATCGACGGTCTTATACGGACTTAGTATAACTTCCGCTGTAATTGGCATCGTGGTCTATGCTCATTTGGGCAAATCCTACTCTGCCCTTGAAGTTAATAATATGGCCTTTTATACTCTGGTCTTAGCACAATTGTTAAACGTTTTTAATCTTCCACGACGAAAAGCTTCATTCCTTATCAATGAAGTGACAAAAAATCCCTGGGTATGGGTGGCCCTGGTATTCTCCATTTTTATAATGATAGTGGTTTATTTTATACCTATTACGCAAGAGGCCCTATCTCTTGTATCTCTAAATAGAGAACAATTTCTCATCATTGGGGTTTTTGCTTTTGCCTCTTTAGTGGTGTCTCAGATTCTAAAAAAGACGGGTATAACCAATTAAAACCTGTATTACTTAATTACCATTCCACCATCGATTACTTGCTGGGTTCCGGTGATGTATTTACTCTCATCGCTGGCAAGAAATAGTGCCAGCTGTCCAATTTCTTTTGATTGGGCATAGCGGCCAAAAGGAATGGTATTTTCGAAATCATCTTTAACTTTGTCTGGGTTATCCGGACCGAATTGATCCTCAAT
Source organism: Salegentibacter profundi (assembly GCF_054121475.1). Lineage (NCBI taxonomy): Bacteria > Pseudomonadati > Bacteroidota > Flavobacteriia > Flavobacteriales > Flavobacteriaceae > Salegentibacter > Salegentibacter profundi. The sequence continues at coordinate 42,295 of NZ_JBSYGG010000001.1, read as the reverse complement.
GGACCGCATCATTCGGTTATCTACGGGGCCGGGATGTATGGAATTGACCCTTATTTTTCGCTGAGCAAATTCCAGGGCTGCAGTCCGCATAATACCAATAATTCCATGTTTTGAAGCCACATAGGCCCCAAGCTTAGGAAAACCCTTTAAGCCTGCCACTGAGCTGGTAATGATAACACTTCCCCCATCTTCCATCCTGGGAATCACATGTTGACATCCCAACCATACCCCTTTAAGGTTTACGGCTATCACCCTATCAAAAATTTCTTCGGGATATTCTTCTATGGAACTGGTTTTCCCTTCAATCCCGGCATTATTAAAAAAAATATCGATCCTGTTGAAATAATAGAGACATTTCTCCAGGTATTTTATTGTGTCCTTGGATTTTGATACATCAGCGGTACACCAGGCTACTTTTTCGCTTTCTAAGCTTTCAGCAGCGCTTTTGAGTTCTTCTTCCTTGAGATCCGTTAAGAATACTTTGGCGCCCTCTGCAAGGAATAACCTGGCTGTTTCCAATCCAATTCCACCTGCACCACCTGTGATTAATGCCACTTTGTTCTCTAATCTTTTCATAGTTATTTGTATTGAATGAATTCTTGAAAATTTAATGATAAAGCTAACTGGAATTCCGATTGGTTTCACTTAGTATCTGTATAGCCTCCCTGTCACTTACCGCCCTGAAATCTTCATAGAATTGCCCCACTGCGCTAAAATTTTGGGGCGTTTCTAGACAGATCACCTTACTGATCTCAGGGGAAGTCTTTAATTTTTGTATCGATGATGGAGGCCCTACCGGGATTGCGACAATAATTTCCCGGGGATTTTGCTTGCTCACTAACATTACCGTACTTAATAGGGTATTCCCGGTAGCGATCCCATCATCCGTTATAATGACTATTTTATCTTTCAAACTAACCGATTTTGCACTTTTATGATATTCTTTGTCTCTTTTGCGAAGTAATTCCCTTATTTTATTTGTCTGCGAAGAAATATAGTCTTCTGAGAAGTCTGCTTTGGAACTCAAGGTGATATCCTCCAGACTTACGGCTCCAATAGCAAACTCCTTATTATAAGGATGTCCTATTTTCTTGGATAAAACTACATCCAGAGCTGCACCAAGTTCTTTAGCAAGGACAGCCCCGATTGGAAGTCCCCCTCTTGGAATGGCCAGTACTACTGTCTCCTTGCCCTTGTAGTCTGCCAACTCGCGGCTCAATTGTACTGCTGCATCTATTCTGTCGGTAAACATCCCTGAGATTTTGACCTTAAGATATTGTAAAGATTTCTCCCTGAAAATGATAAAAGTCAATCTTGTTGGGGTATGATTAAAATCATTATTTTTTATGGCCTAAAAGTTTAATTTCAAGGGTAATTAAATTGCTGTATTATGGAAAATTTTAGAAAAAGACCCAAAGGGGAATTTATAATTCAAGCAGATTGGGATCAGCTCTATTTACTCACTCAACACTGGGAATCTGATCTGAAATTCTTTAGAGATGATCTGAGTTTTCTCAATAAGCTTATCGACAAATACTTTATTTGGATAGACAATCAGGAGAGTATTAATGCAGTATCTAAACTTAAATTGGAACTTCAGGAAATTCGTTCCCGTTGTCAGGACCTGCTTCATAAAACTCAAAAACACCGAGAACAGCTGGGAATAATGATAGAATCGGACAGTGAAGATTCCAGGATTTTTCGTCTTGAGCACGAACACCTTGAAAATGAGGTAACAGATTTTGTGAAATCCTTTAGAAAAAACAGGAAGGAGATCTTTACCATAACTGAATACCTAAAGGATACCGAGGACTTTTCTGATATTAAATAAATAAACTCGGCAGTCCATTCTATCCAAGACAGGATGGAATTTTTTACAGGAACTCAGGCCTGGAAGCCTTTTTTACTTTTTTTCTTATCATATTTTCTGGCAAACCTCCTGGTTCCGGACTTTCGCTATAGGTTTCCATTATTAGTCTTGCCATAAGATAACATACTGTCGATTCCGCCCCTTGGTTTAAATTCACATTCTCTTTTTCTAACCCATCGCCACAACCTCCGGTAACTGGATTGTAAATAATACGATCAAGATGATTGTCGCCAATAAACCAGTTGAAAGCTTTTTCCATTTTTCTTTTGTAACCCGGGTTTTTAAAATTTTGGTAAAAAAGATCGAGGGTTTGTATTGTGTAAGCTACATCAATTGGCTGCTCTCCATACTTATGGGGCTCTTTATTTTTATGGTGCCATCCTTTGTTGGAAATGACCCTGAATTCACCACTATAATAGATTTTGGATAAAAGAAATTCAAAGGATTCCAGGGCCGTTTTTTTATAAACCTCTTTTCCTGTGGTTAAATAGGCTAGCAGCATGGCCTCCGGGATGATGCTGTTAGCATAGGTGAGGTATTCTTCAAACCATTGCCAGTCCTTTTCCCTATGGAGATCATAGCTGCTTATAAGGTTTTGCGCTAAATTTTCAATAGTTCTCTTAAACTCTTGGTCATCATAGCTTTCCAGGTACAGGTATAACCCTTTTATGGTAAAGGAGATGGAGCGGGGTGATAAAATACCGGGTATCCAGGACCTTGCTTTATCCACAACTTCTTTTGCTCTTTTTACATATTCCGGAGGGAGATTATAGGCCTGACTAACTACATGACCAAGTGCCCAAATTGCCCGCGCATTAGAATCTTCCAGATTTACATGATCATTTTTTATGTGAACTTTATTATGTTTATCGATATAATTTACAAAACTACCAGACTTGGTCTGGCATCTTTCTATGAATGATAAATAGAGGTCTATATAATTAAGAGCCTCCCTGGTCCTGAAAATATTATAATGCATTAGCATAACAATAAGTGCTCTCGCATTATCATCGAGAGTGTATCCGGAATTCGGATCAGGGATACTTATTTTGGAAAATTGTATCATTCCTCGGGAAGTGCTAAGTCTTTTTAGGTGATCTAGCTTGATAGTGGGCCTGGAAAATTTAAGAGGTTCATTTTTGTTTAAAACATTCTGATATACCCTTGCATGTTTAATGGCTACGTTATCCCAAATACTGGAACTGGTTTTGGTATAGGCCTGCAAAGCCATAAATTCCCGTAATTTTTTATCAGATAGTAGTTTTATGGCGGCTTCTGATAACTGTTTGTGATTACCAATTTCAATAAGGATCCCGAGTTCATGGTTAAGAATTTCCTTAGTGTGAGGATTGGCCGTAGCAATAATTGGGCAGGCGCAACTCATGGCATAAGAGAAAGTACCGCTGACTGCCTGGTTTGGATCTTTGGATGTAAATAGGTAAACATCGGTGGCCTGGAGGAATTCCAGAAGCTGGTTCAGTTCGAGATAGGAATCAAAAAATTTCACATGTTCTGAAAGTGCCAATTGGTTTACCAGACTTTTTAAAAAATTTCTATAATCATCCTTATTATTTTTAATATTTCCAGGGTGGGTTTTCCCCAATATCAGGTATAATACCTCCGGGTTTTGTTTTATGATTTCCGGCAAGGCATATAAAGCAGTTTCAATGCTTTTTCCCGCTCCCAGTAAACCGAAGGTTGATAAAACAAGCCTCCCTTCTAAGCCATACTTTTTCTTAACCTCTTCCGAGGATGTCCACTCAACCATATGAGTTCCATGCTCAATTAGCACTAGGGTTTCTTCCGGAATTTCATAATCTTCCACTAAAATCTTAACTGATTGATGTGTCATGACAAAAATTTGTTTGGAGTACCCCGCCAGTTTCTGAACAACCAGTTTTAATTCTGGATTGGGCCGTGGAAGCACTGTATGGAAGGTGATTACTACCGGTTTATTGAACTTTTCGAGAAAATCGAATAGATAGTCGCCGTAGACTCCACCAAAAAGACCAAACTCATGCTGAATATGAATTAATTTAACTTTAGTATCTCTGTTAATTTTCTCCGCAATACGAACATAATCCTTTCTTTTCTCTGAGTTGAAGTGATAAGAAAATCCAGGCTTTTGGTCCTTCACGATTTCTAGTTCTCTGCATTGAAAGCTATTTCCAAATTTTCGCTGAATAGATTGCATAGTATCGGTGGTGTAGGTAGCTATGCCGCAAGTAGTGGGCGGGAAAGTGGACATAAAGAGGATTCCAGAAGTATTATTAACCTTATTCATTCTAAGTGCTGTTTTAATTCATTGAGCAAATCTTTTAATTTAACGGAGGCTACAGCAATGCAATCGTCTCCAGCCCCGTAATAGATATACAAATCGTCTTCAAAAATGGCAGCACCAGTAGGAAATACCACATTGTTAACTATTCCTTTTTGTTCATATTCCTCGGTAGGTGAAAATAGAGGCGCTTTCAATTTGGATATTACTTTTCTGGGGTCTTGATGGTCGAGCAGTGCTGCTGAGGCATGATAGATCAACCCAGTAACAGTAGTCTCCACCGCATGGTAAATAAGAAGCCAGCCCATTTCAGTTTCGATAGGGGGACAACCAGCTCCAACGTGGCTGCATTCATAATGGTATCTTGGTCTTAAGACAATATGATCACGGAGGTTTCTTATATAGTCGCGCCAAAAGGCGCGACTAAGGTCTTCCCTTTCTTCAAAATAGAAAATCTGTATGGAAGGCCACAGACGGTGGAGGACAGCAAACTTTCCATTTATTTTTTTCGGAAAGAAAATGACATTTTTATCCCAGACATAAATCTTACCTTTCATTAATTCATTGAGCTTATATCGCACGAAGAGTTCATAGAACAACAGGTGTTTTTCGCTGATTTTCTCGAAGTTTTCCCGGATGAGTTCCGAATATTCTTCATAATTAAATACAGGAGTGAGTATACCCTGGCGTGTAAAATTCTTCAGGTCAATAGAGGTGGCATAAGCTCCAAAAACATTGATGCCGTCAAAGGCGGAATAAGTAAGGTAATACGTGTCATCTATTTTGGTGATGCGGGGATCTTCCGTCCCCTGGAATTCATAGTTTTCCGTAGGGAAAAATACAGGTGAGGTGTTCCTTTTCACAACATCCAGAGGACCATTCAATTGGCAATAACCTAAGCTCGAATAGTTGCCACTGCGGACAGCGCGGTAAAAAACATGTACGGTATCCCCCTCTTTTATTACCGCAGGATTGAAGACCCCTTCATTCTCAAAGTTATGGGGAGTCTTTTCCAGTATTATTCCATGTTTTTTAACTTCCAACGGCATTATCAGGTAGATTTTATAAGAGGTAAAAATGAATAAAAATACCTTTTAAAGCTATGATATTTATCAAGTTATATTTTTATCAGTACAATAATGTTTTGTTAAAAAAGAAAGCTTACTTAAAGTGAAATATAGCTGATGCCGGTCATATTAATTTCAGTGATCTAGGAGTAAATTAGAGTAATTATTAAAACATCTACTATGCATATTAATATACAGTTTGTCAAGATTAAAAACAGCGATGCTTTAACCTTATTCATCAACCAATTACTAGAGAAATTAAATATTAAATATGATTGGCTAATCCGGGCCGAAGTTTTTATCAAATGGGAAAGCCAGGCGATAGGAAAGGATAAAATTTGTGAAATAGAACTTAGTGCTCCGGGTCCCAGAATTTATGCCCAGGCCAGAACAGATAATTTTGAATTAGCCGTCAAAAATACCGTAGCAGAACTTGAGCGACAACTTAAAAAACGAAAAGCAGTTTTTCAACATCATTAGTTTGTTTAGGTGTTAATTTTTGAACCCGGCGCGAGTCGGGTTTTTTCTTTTTCAAGACCTAAAACAAGTATTCATTGTATTCCCATATTTTATAAATAAACAGTAAAAGGAATACTACCGCAACCAGAAATTCCATAAAGGTGGAGGCCAGCAAGCCCACAAAAGAACCAAAAGCCGCTCTTGTTGCTGATCGAGAATCGCTATTACGAATGATCTCACCAATAAAAGCTCCAACAAAAGCACCAATGACGATTCCAAAAGGAATGGGAGTGAAGATCCCAATAACCAGCCCAATTGTTGCACCCCACATCCCGGTCTTACTTCCCCCATATCTTTTTGTTCCCATTGCCGGAATGACCAACTGGAGCATATAAATAAGTAGGGCTATGACCAAAGTTACTCCAAGAAAAACATAATTCAGAGGAATCGATGGGGCGAGATAAAACATTAACAAACCCAACCAGCTCACCGGTACACCTGGCAATATCGGAAGAAAACTACCTAGAATTCCTGTTACAATTAAAATTCCTCCGAGTATAATAAAAAGTAAATCCATAGTGCAAATGCTATATTGTTTGGAAGTTACGAATTAAAGCAAATTTTAATATAAATTATTTTCAACTAAATAATTAGGTATAACTAATTAATTAGTTTATATTAGCATCATCAAAATCATAAGTTATTTTCTGATACCTGAACAACCAGAGACACAGAAATTACTAAAGTATTCAAATGAAACAACTCACTAAAGCAGAAGAAGAGATTATGCAGATCCTCTGGAAGCTGGAAAAGGCCAATGTGGCGGCGATAATCGAAGAAATGCCTGAGCCAAAACCTGCTTACAACACGGTCTCAACAATAGTCCGTATCCTGGAAGATAAAGGATTTGTTGATCACCAAAAGAAAGGGAAAGGCTATGTGTATTTCCCGCTGCTGAAGCGGGAGACATATAGCAACCAGAGCATTAATAAACTTATGAATTCCTATTTTAACGGGTCTTTAAAAAGTATGCTTTCGTTCTTTATGAAAAATAACGATATAAGTACTCAGGATTTGGAGGAAATTTTAAAGGAAATCGATAAAAAAGAAGACTAATGGTGCAATACCTCCTTCAGGTCATATTATTTCAGTTAGCCTTTTTACTGGGGTATGAGGTTTTATTCAAAAAAGAAACCTTTTTTAATGCGAACCGAGCTTATCTCTTACTTAGCCCGGTCCTAGCCCTTTTTCTTCCTTTTTTGAAAATTGAAGGTTTGGAGCAATTGTTTCCTGTGGAAACCATTCAGGGTATGACCTTGATAGACTTGCCGGAGGTTTTTATTGGAAATCAGCCGTCAGCAAAAGGAGGATTACCGGAAGTTCTATTACAGGATAAGAGTTTTCAAATTAATTGGTATCTGGTAGTTTATTTTGGCGGAGTCTTCATGAGTACTCTTTTGTTTTTTAAGAAATATCAAAGCCTTAACCGGCTCTTTAGATTTAAGAGAATTTCAGTGGAAAAAACCTTTAGAATCATTGAAATTCCTAACTCTAAAATAGCCTGCACTTTTTATAAGACTATTTTTCTGGGCGACGGACTGCCTAAGGAGGATAGGGAACAAATTCTTTCGCACGAGATCGTGCATGTGAAACAAAAACACAGTCTGGACCTGGTTTTCTTTGAACTGCTGAAAATTATCTTCTGGTATAATCCACTTATTTATATTTTCCAGCATAGGATCGCTGCCTTGCACGAGTTCATCGCCGATGCAAGCGTGGTTAAAACTGTACAAAGGCGCAATTATTACGAGCAATTGCTCAATACCGCCTTTAACAGTCAGAATATATCATTTATCAATCAATTTTTCAAACATTCATTAATCAAAAAACGAATTATTATGTTACAAAAATCCAGATCAAAATCAATTGCAAAATTCAAGTTTCTTCTCATCGTTCCACTGTTGCTAATTATGCTGACCTATGTGGCCTGTTCCGATAATTCTCAGGTAATAGGCAGGGAGCAATCCATTGCAGAACAGCTGGCTGATATTCAAAAAGCTCTAGACCAAGGGCAGGAATTGAATGAGGAAGAAGTAAGACAATTGGCTGAAATTATGGCAACTGCAAAAGGATATGTTCCATCATCTTCGACAACCTCAGAAAAGGTGGGTTACAGCTCTGGCAAGGATGTGCCATTTGCAGTAATTGATGAAGTACCTGTTTTTCCTGGATGTGAATCACTCACGGATCAGGAGGAAAGAAAAAAATGCATGAGTTCAGGGATTGCTGACTTTGTAAATTCCAATTTTAAGGTAAAGGAAATGCGGGAGTTTGCAGAAATTGGTTTAAACCGGGTAATCGTTCAGTTTAAAATTGATGATGCCGGCCGTATTGCCGAGGCCAAGGCCCGTGCCAAAAGTCCTGAACTAGAAGCCGAAGCGCTGCGAGTGATAAATGCCTTGCCTCAAATGCAACCTGGAAAGCAGCAGGGAAAAGAGGTTGGAGTTATGTATTCCTTACCTATTGTTTTCCAGGTAGAGGAATAAAATTTCAAAATATCATAAGTATAAAAGAACTTGTCTGAATAGACAGGTTCTTTTTTTTGCACACTTTTTTCCTGGAGTGTTTTTCTTTTCTCAACTATCTCAGGGACCCTTTAACGGTTAGTGCTGATATTTATATCTCAAAAAAATAATATAACCCCTTGGTTGCGGTGACTTTCGTCACTCCAAAAGTACCTCCTTAAGGCTATCTTTAATAAAGCATTATAGATCAGTCTTTTTGCTTAACTAAAAAATTGGGGCCATGAAAAAACTTTTACTCTTTTTAATTATTCCAGCGTTATCTTCCGGCTCATCGTGGGGTCAAGAAAGCATATTTCCATATAATGAAGGATTTGAAGAAATCATCATTATGCAAAATGAGGAATTTATACCCAACTGGTCTGGAAATGCCGTTGATGGAATTCGAATTTTTCAGGAAGAACTTTTTACCCGATCAGGTGCTTATTCTTTAGGTCTTTGGCCTGTGGTAGAAGAAGGTGAAGATCAGGAAGAAGTGGAGGTCTTTGCACAAGTTCGTCTCGATCTAAGTGGTTTGGAGAATGTTGCAGCCAATTTCTGGGTGGCTACAAGGTCAACCGGGGATATGAAACACGTTAAGCTTTTTATTCAACTTTCTACAGACGGCGGTTTAAGCTTCGGTCCCAAGATCTTAATGGGTTCAGAACACCGGGGTTTTAATAATGTGGATGCTGATTTTATGGAATTTACTTATGCATTGCATCCAGAGGCATTTGATAATAGTGAAGTGGTATTGCGATTCCTTACTAAAGGGGGTGCCCGGAGCGGAACAGTTGCAAAGGTACTAATAGATGACGTTTTTATCTACGCAGCAGAAGAGGATATATTTCCTCCTATCTCAATCGAACCCAGACCTATAAGTGTTGATAAAATACAAATTGAATTCAGTGAACCGGTAAACAGCACAGCCCTTAATATAGGAAATTACAGTTTAAATTCTGTAGCACTTGAAGGTATGGTTGAACCTTCATCGGAAGGGGATGTGGTTGTGCTTAATTTAGCCACTCCAATTGCAATTGGAAAATATTATGAATTCGGCATAGCCAATGTTCAAGATCTGGCTGGAAATGTAATGGAGCCCATGACCTCTGATATTATTTACAACCCGTTGAAGGAAGGACTTGTAATAACCGAGATTATGTATGATGAACCTCCTAAGGAACAAAATGATGACCTTGAATTCATCGAATTATTTAATATCACTGACCAACCGATAGAGCTAGGAGGTTTAAGAATTAAAGGCGGAATCACCAGCGGCCGATTACCAGAATATACCCTGGAACCTGGTGCATTCTGGATAACAGCCAAGAATGCCACCGCTTTCACCGATTTTTTCGGTATCCCTGCCTATCAGTGGCATGGGGCTAATTTGAGCAATGATGAACCTGAGACCATCTATATTATCAATACAGATCATCATTCTGATATTCGTGTTGATCTCGTTACTTATAGTGTGGGCTCACCCTGGCCGGAAGGTGCTGCAGGAGGGGGGTACGCCATGGAACTCTGTGATGCTACTCTGGACAATAAGGATCCGGCTAACTGGAGTGAATCCACTCTATATGCAGGCACTTATAAAGGATATGAAATATATGCCAGTCCAGGAAAAGCCTGCTGTACCTCAGAGATCCTTGTCAGTGCAGGCCCTGATAAGATAGTTTATACCGGTTTGCCTGAAAAATTTAATTGCACCGAAATATCTCTTATGATCTCAGGAGGATCACCGCCTTATTCCTACCACTGGATCTCCCATTCAGAATTGGCCGGGCCTGAAGTGGAAGTATGTCCAGAGATTTCCACGACCTATTCCGTAATTGTAACTGATTTAAAAGGCTGCTCAAGTACAACTCAAACTACTGTCCTGGTAGCAGATATCTCCGAAAAGAGAAAGATCGAGTTATGTTATGAGGGAAAAACACTTTCAGTGCCTTCAGCTGCAGTTAAAACCTTTCTTGCCAAAGGAGCATTGCTGGGTGTTTGTGGAGATGATACAATCACGTCCAATTTTCGCGATGACCTTGTGAAGATCAATATATTTCCAAATCCCTCTGATGGGCCTCTTACTTTGGTATTTCAAACCTTATTTGATGGAAATGCTTCCGCTGAGGTCTTTAACCTTTCCGGACAGAAAATGGCCTCACTTTTTTATCAAGAGGTCTCACCAGATAGAGAATATGCTTTCGAACTCTCTACTGAAAACTGGCCAAGCGGGTTTTACCTTTTTGTAGTAAAAACTGGAGGAACTACTATTTCTCGACAATTTATTGTAAAGTAATACTATTTTGTTGAATCAAGAGACCGGGATCATTCCCGGTCTCTTCATTTTACTTACTTTTGTCTAAAGTCAAAGTGCAGTTTGCTAATGAAAAGAACTTTACTCTTTTTTTTCTCGATTCTTTTATTTGCCTGTAATTTCGAAACCAAAAAGATATCTTCGGAAGAAGTACTGGAACTTGAATCCCAGACTCTTAACTGGAAGGAAGTAGACGAATATCCCGCTTTTGAAGATTGTCAGGAGGAAACTGAACTCGAAGCAGCCAGAAGCTGTTTCGAGCGGGAAGTAGCCGAAAATGTATATGCTTATTTGGCCAGGCAACAGCCTGTGGTTACCGAAGCTATTAACGATACCTTATTGCTTTATTTGAAAATAAGTAAGGAAGGCCGTCCTGAGATTGATTCAGTGGCAATTGACTCTACTACTACCAAACAATTACCCGAAATCAGAAAGTGGCTAACTCAAAGTATTGATTCCTTGCCAAAGATTTATCCTGCCAGTAAGCGAGGTATCCCTGTTTCTTCGGTATTTAAAATGCCGATAGTCATAAAGGCGGAATAGAAGTATTATACCCCAAGGATCAATTCATCAACTTCGGAAAGCTGTTTTTCCTTGTAATCATTTAGGAGATTGGATATGAGTATCCCTATAGCATCATGGCGTTCTTGTGCTTTTGCCATAAATTGAATTTTACTCCATCCCCTAATATCGCATACCATCATTCCTTTGGCATCCCGAATGGTTTGTGCCGATGCTACATAACGAACCGGGAAATCGATAGTCGACATTGCCAGTTGTGTTTTTTTACTCTTTGTCATCATTTATTTTTTTGTAAAAATAAGCTGATAATTTCCATTGGTTGTTACCGCAATATTAACGTAATCTGAAGTGAAATTTAAGGATTGTAAACACTCAAGAAATTCCATTAGGGCTCAAAACAACTGCCTATTACTACCTTCCATTTTCGAATCTCCGTTTTAGAAATGAGGTCGTTTTGAACATAAGGATCTTTTCTGGCAAAATCAGCTACAATTTTTTCCGATTCAGCTTTAAAGATTAAAATAGCCCCATCGGTTGGATCTTCTACGGCACCAGCAAGAATCAAAAGACCGCGTTTAGCATAGTCCTTTGCAAGTTTTAAATGCTCTTTACGATATTTTTCCCGTTCCTGAAGATATGTAGGAATGGTTTTGTACTTAAGGATATAATATGGCATAGATTTTAATTTTTAAGGTTAATTATATTATTTTCTAAAATTTCTGCCCTTCCATTGATATCCGGAAATAAGGGCTTTTATGGCTACAAAAGAGGAGAAGATTGGATAGACCAGACTGCTCCAGAAATAACTGTGTAAGACCTCTTCCCGTTTAAAGAATTTTGCAGATAGGTATATAAGGGCAAAATCAACATTGAATTTTAAAAGAAAAATAATCAAAACAGGATAGTAGGACCAGATTTCCAAAAAAGTCATAGTTGCGCCAAAGAGAAGGCCAGCGTTCATCAACAACACAGTAATACCTGAAAATTGAGAAAACAGGCTTTGATAAGCAGGTGCCTTGGTAGCCCATCGGATGCGTTGCAAAATCAATGAACGAAGACTTTTCTGAGGTTGGGTATGAACGATGGCCTCCGTGCTTTTTAGAAAAGCTACTTTATAATTTAAATTTGAAAATTTCTGAAGCAGGAATACATCGTCTCCGCTGGCAATTCCATCATTACCCCTAAAGCCTCCTGCTCTCTTAAACATTTCCGTTTGATAACATAAATTCGCCCCATTACACATAAAAGGTTTGTTTAATCCGAAAGCACCGGCTGTGGCAGCCTGGAGGCTTAAGATATCGAGCTCTTCAAAGACAAGAAAAGATTTTCTGTTTTTCTTGCTTCCAGTTGGTTGTACTCGAGAGATTGCAACCGGGCCTGCTACCAATTGACAGTTGTTTTTTAAAAGAAAATCATTAAAGGTCTGTAACCAGAATTCCGGTACCTGGCAATCTGCATCAGTGGTGAGAATATAAGGGTAGTTGGCCCTTTTTACCGCAGTTGTTATTGCATCTTTTTTAGGAGAATTTGACTGACGATCATTTTGCAATACACCTATGTTAAGCCTTGGATGTTTTCGCCGAAATCTCTCGCAAATTTCTAAAGAGTTATCTTCAGACTCATCGTTAACCAAAAAGATTTCAAATTTATCAGTGGGATACTTTAATTCGACCAGAGATTCGAATAATAAGGGTAATTTTCCAGCCTCATTCCTAAAGGGGATAATGATTGAAAACTGAGTATGTGCAGGAGAAAAGTCCGGAGTGTACACTGGTATTTGTCTCCAACCATAGCTCAAAGAGACTACCAGAAGGAGGTAAGCGATACTTATGATTATGAAAATTATCATTGGGCCATAGAATTCCTTAGCTTTGCCTGGTAGCCCGAAATTACGTAATTTTTGAAGGTATTAAACCCCAACAGCGATTTTGAAGAGTGAGAAAATCATTTTAGGTATAGACCCAGGGACGACAATTATGGGATTCGGCCTTATTAAGGTAGAAAATAAAAAGATGCAATTTTTGCAACTAAATGAACTGCAACTCAGTAAATATTCTGATCCCTATATTAAATTAAAGCTCATCTTTGAACGTACCATTGAGCTTATTGATACTTATAATCCCGATGAGATTGCCATTGAAGCTCCTTTTTTTGGTAAAAATGTCCAATCTATGTTAAAACTTGGTCGAGCACAAGGAGTAGCAATGGCCGCGGGGCTATCCCGGCAGATACCGATCACGGAATACCTTCCCAAAAAAATAAAAATGGCCATCACCGGAAATGGAAATGCAAGTAAGGAACAAGTGGCAAGGATGTTACAAAGCCTGCTTAAACTGAAATCTTTGCCCAAAAATCTCGACTCAACCGATGGGCTAGCCGCGGCAGTATGCCATTTCTATAATTCAGGTCGTACCGAGATCGGCAAAAGCTACACAGGATGGGAGGCATTTGTTAAACAAAACCCGAATAAAATAAAATAGGTTTCACCTTTTAAAATCAATAGAATGGCTGGTATATACATTCATATCCCCTTTTGCAAACAGGCCTGCCATTACTGCGATTTTCATTTCTCCACCTCCTTGAAAAAGAAAGATCAGGTAGTGGGAATGCTTTGCAGGGAATTGGAATTGAGGAAGGATGAACTGGCAGATGCAGAGATTCAAACGGTTTATTTCGGAGGGGGAACACCCAGTCTGCTGTCCGCAAAAGAACTCGAAAAGATCTTTGAAAGCATTTATTCTAATTACAGCATTGCAAAATCGCCGGAAATCACTCTCGAGGCCAATCCAGATGATCTTTCCCTGGAAAAAATAAAAATGTTGGCTGCATCAAAAATAAATCGGCTTAGCATCGGGATTCAGTCTTTTTTCGAGGAGGACCTCAGGTTTATGAACCGCGCTCATAACACGGAGGAAGCCCTGAAAAGTATTCGATTGGCTAAAAAGTATTTCGATAATATTTCTATAGACTTAATTTACGGGGTGCCCGGAATGAGCGATGATCGATGGAGAGAAAATCTTAAAATTGCTCTGGATCTTGGTGTTCCACATATTTCCAGTTATGCCCTTACCGTTGAGCCAAATACCGCCCTCCAGAAATTCATCGAAAAAGGAAAGGTAAGACCGGTTGATGATGAAGCAGCAAGACGACATTTTGAAATTCTAGTTGAAACACTTACAAAAAACCAATTTGAACATTACGAATTTTCAAACTTCGGAAGACCTGGTTATTTTTCAAGGAACAATACTGCATATTGGTTAGGCAAACCCTACCTTGGTATTGGTCCATCAGCCCATTCCTACAACGGTGATATCAGGAAATGGAATATAAATAACAACAGCCTTTACATAAAGGCTATTGAGAAAGATAAGCTTCCACAACAAATCGAAGAACTTTCCATAGCGGACAAATTCAATGAATATGTGATGACTCGTCTGCGCACCAAATACGGTGTTTCGCTTGAGGAGGTTGATGAAAAATTCGGGAAGCATTATAGACATCATCTACAAAAAAATGCGGTGTCACTTAAACAAAAAGACCTTCTGGAGGAGCGGGCCGGAATTTATCACATTACCGATAGGGGGAAATTCCTGAGTGATGGCATTGCCGCTGATCTATTCTACTTAAGCTAAAACCAGGTGATAATCCTCAAAATTATTTCTATGTCTTTTCGTAATTTTACCGGATGCTGGCCAATATTCAATATAAAGATAAAACCTACCATATAGATCTTTCCAAACCGCTGGATATTTCCCTGGGTTTACGGGGGGACTCTAAAAATCCCGTGGCATGGTATTTAGGAGCTCCGGAAATTGAACCGGTTAAAGATGGAGATTTTATAGGGAAGGTTTCAGAGGGAGCTCCTGTGAATTTTAATACGATTAAATTCAATCCTCACGCCCATGGGACACATACAGAATGTGTAGGGCATATCTCACCTGAATTTCATAGCATTAACCATACTTTAAAGAAATTTTTTTTCACGGCAAAACTCATTTCGGTGGTCCCTGAAAAATGGCTGGAGGACTTGGTAATCACCCAGGAAATCCTAAGTAAGTATTTTCAGAAGGATGAAGCTGAAGCATTGGTAATAAGAACACTACCCAATTACGTTGAAAAGCGCAGCCGAAAATATTCCAATACTAATTGGCCTTACCTTACCGAAGAGGCTGCGACTTACCTGCGAAAATGCGGTGTCCAGCATTTGCTTATAGATTTGCCTTCGGTAGATAAGGAAAAGGATGGAGGAAAACTTCGTGCCCATAAAGCCTTCTGGAATTATCCCAAAGACACCTGTTTCTATGCAACGATCACCGAGTTGGTATATGTGCCAAATTCCATTGCCGACGGAGATTACTTGTTAAACCTGCAGCATGCCTCCTTTGAAAATGATGCTGCACCTTCCAAACCTGTTTTATATAAAATTCAGTAATAATGAGATTGATTCTAAAGCTTGAAGAACTTGTGATGTTGCTTCTGGGAATATTTGCATTCAGTTTGCTTGATTTTTCCTGGTGGTGGTTCCTGTTGTTATTTTTTACTCCCGATCTGGGGATGTTGGCCTATTTCTTCGGAAATAAGTCTGGGGCGATATTATACAATATTTTCCATCACAAGGGACTCGCCATTTTTTTATGGATTTTAGGTTTTAACTTCGAGAATCAAATTGGTCAATTATTAGGCGTAATTTTGTTCGCGCATGCCTCATTCGATAGATTGTTTGGTTACGGGTTGAAATATGAAACCGGTTTTAAATTTACGCATTTAGGTGAAATTGGAAAGTGAGAAATTCACCCACAGCATGTCCCGATTTGAAATGAGGGGAATGGAAAATTTATGGATATCGAGATTTTTAGAAATTACTGTCTTAGCAAAAAAGGGGTGACAGAATCACTCCCCTTTGGTCCGAATACCCTTGTTTTTAAAGTTATGGGGAAGATGTTTGCCCTGGCAGCTCTTGATGAAATTCCCTTAACTGTAAATCTGAAATGCGTTCCTGGGCGTGCAGGGGAATTGCGGGAAACTCATGGAAGCCATATACTGCCAGGATATCATATGAATAAAAAACACTGGAATAGCCTTATCTTAGACGGATATTTAAAAATAAACCTGGTCTTTGAACTCACGGATCATTCTTATGATCTAGTGGTGCAGGGGCTTTCCAATAAACAAAAACAGGAACTCGAAAATTTAGAATGAAACAAGTTTTAGAATTTTATATAGGTCAGAAGCAGACCCACCAGTTTAAACTTAATCAATTATCTCGGAAACTTCTTTTTTCAAGTTTATTAAGATTATTGGTCTTTTTGATCATTTCCTTTTCGATTTATTATTTCTTTGGAAATATGAATGTCCTGGTCCCCTTGGTAATTGGGGGAATAGCACTTTTTCTCTTTCTGGTCTCACGTCATAGCGATCTCAAAGATAAAGCCGATAAGGAAAAAGAACTTATCTGGATCAACGAAATGGAAATTGAAATCCTGAAAACCCGGAATTTCCAGGATCTTCCCGAAGGAACTGAGTTTGAAGAGCCTCAGCATCCTTATAGTCAGGATATCGATCTTTTTGGAAGGGGCTCTTTCTTTCAGTATCTTAATCGAACGGCGCTCTATGAAGGCACAAAAAAACTTGCCGGGATCTTCACTGAAAATTCGATCGATGCTATCTGGCAGAAACAGCAAGCCATTAAAGAGCTTGAACAAAAACCTAAATGGCGACAGGAATTCACTGCCCTGGCCCGGTTAGTAAAAACTGAAACTCCTTCCAAAACCGTGTGGCAATGGTTGAAAAAGTACAAAACCTTTGTGCCCGATTATATAAAATGGTTGCCGCAGGTTTTTTCTGTCTTATCTCTGTTAGTGATTGTTGGTTATTCCCTGGATTATTTCCAAGGAATCCATCTTTTTCTCTGGTTTCTAGCCGGACTCCTTTATACGGGAGTCTACCTGAAAAAGATTAATTTACTTTCAGGCAGTTTAAGCAAAGTTCAGGATACCTTTCATCAGTATCACCATTTGCTGTCTTTATTGGAAAGAGAAGAATTTTCTTCAGATATGCTGCAAAAGAATCAGCAGCTTATCCGTACAGAAAGGAAGAAAGCCTCGGCAATTTTCAGGGAGTTTTCAAAAGCTATAGATGCCTTGGATCAGCGCAGCAATATGTTGTTTGGTATTTTCGCTAACGGATTTTTGCTTTGGGATCTTAGACAGAGTTATAAATTGGAACAATGGATCCTTACCTACCGCCAGTATGTTGAGCATTGGTTTGAGGTAATAGAGACAACCGATGCCCTGAACTCTCTTGGGAATTTTTCCTTTAACCATCCAAATTATGTCTTTCCGGAAATCAATCCAGGAGGAAAAGGTATTTCAGCAACAGCCCTGGCTCATCCATTATTGGATCCCGAAAAACGAGTGGCTAATGATTTCAGCATAAATAATGAGGAATTTTTTATTATTACCGGAGCCAATATGGCGGGGAAAAGTACTTTTCTGCGCACTGTTTCCCTGCAGATCCTGATGAGTAATATCGGTCTGCCTGTTTGTGCCGAAAGTTGTACTTATTCACCAATAAAGCTCATTACCAGTATGCGCACGAGCGATTCCCTGAGCGATGATGAATCCTATTTCTTTTCCGAATTGAAACGGCTTAAATTTATCGTAGACCAAATCAAAACAGACCGTTATTTTATCATCCTCGATGAAATTCTGAAAGGAACCAATAGTAGTGATAAGGCTACGGGTTCTAAGAAATTTATCAGAAAACTTGTCAAATCAAAATCTACAGGCATCATTGCCACCCATGATCTGAGCCTTTGTGAGATCACTACAGAATTACCTCAGGTAAAAAATCATTACTTTGATGCCGAAATTGTAAACGATGAGTTGTTTTTCGACTATAAATTCAAAGATGGAATTTGTCAGAATATGAATGCTTCCTTTTTGCTTCGGAAAATGGAAATTGTGGATGATTGATATAACAATTCTAGAGGGAAACGAGCAAAACTTTTTCTTTGTTAAGAAAAGCAAAGTTAAATACCTGTTTCCAGAAGCTTTGATGAGAGAGAATCCCATCCTGTAAAAAAGAATTAAAAGAAAATGGATTCATTAACACAGATAGTGCTTGGTGCGGCCGTAGGTGAAGCAGTGCTTGGTCGAAAAGTAGGGAATAAAGCAATGTTCTATGGTGCTATTGCCGGTACTATTCCCGATCTGGATACCTTTGCCGGCGCTTTTACAGACACTATAACCGCCATTGAGTGGCATCGTGGCTTTACGCATTCAATAGTGTTTTCGCTAATATTTGCCCCCGTTTTTGGTTGGCTGATTTCGAAGATTGAGAGGAAGTCAAATGCGAATTGGAAAAACTGGGCCTGGCTAATGTTCTGGAGCTTGGTCACTCACCCACTGCTAGATGCTCACACTACTTGGGGCACACAACTTCTATGGCCGCTAGAGATTAGGTTGGCCTATAAGAATATCTTCGTGATAGACCCGCTTTACACTTTGCCGTTTCTGGTTTTTCTTATTTTAGCAATGCGGCAAAAGCGGGATTCTCCAAAGCGTAGGAGATATAATAATCTAGGATTGATAATCAGCAGTATCTATTTGCTAATTATTACCCCCAGTCTAAAACTTTATACCTATAATAAATTTACCGATGCCTTGATAGATAAGGAAATCGCTTATAAAAAGATCGAGACCAAACCGTCCCCGTTGAATACCATTTTATGGACGGCTAATGTGGAGGTCGAGGATGCTTACCTTATTGGAGATTATTCGCTGTTTGACTCGGAACCTATCAACTTTGTGAAATATCCCAAAAATCATCATTTATTAGGTCAATGGAAACAGCGCAGAAATGTGCAACGGCTTATAAAAATCTCTGAAGGTTGGTACACGATCACGGAAAACGATGGGGAATTATATTTTAATGATCTTCGTTTTGGTACCCTGGATCCTTTTCCACGAGCTGACTCTGAATTTGCCTTTAACTATAAATTAGTTGAAGAAAAAGGAGAAATTAAAGCTGAGGAAACTCCCAAAACCCGAGGAGATGCGAAACAATTAATGACCCAATTAGCAGAACGCATTATGGGGAATTAGAACTAAAATGAAATGCTTTCTTATATTTATCTCAAATCGACTCAATCATGAAAACCAGACTTCAATTCCTCTATCTTATCATGGTAATTTTTTGTGGGAATTTCCTTTTGGCTCAAAGCGAATCGGCAAAGCTCGATACCATAATTCACCAGGTTCAGAGTCATGAATTCTACGATAGGCAGGAATTTCCGCTGGGGCTTTATACTGAGGAAAATTATAAAAATCAGGCCGAATTTGCTGAAAAACGAATTGTAGAATTACGGCAGATCCATACTGACTCTCTCAGCGAAACTGATAGAATATCTCTGGAATTGCTGAAATTCAAATTGCAGGACGATGTCGATCAATATAAGTACGAGGCCTACCTTAATCCGCTGCTCTCTGATGCGGGATTTCACCTTAGTCTGGCCTACCAGGTTCGAGATCTCAACAATTATTCCCAAGTAAGAGCTTATCTAAACAAACTCAATGCGATTCCGGCTTATGTCGACCAGCATTTAGTTTTATTACGGAAAGGGCTTGAAAAAGGGATCACTCAACCACGGGTGATCTTTAAGGGCTATGAATCCACCTATAATGATCAGCTCGTCGAATCACCACGGGAAAGCTATTTCTTCGAGCCTTTTGAAAACCTTCCTCGCAGCCTTTCAGAAGCACAGAAGGATTCGGTTTTAAATGCTGCTGAGATTGCTATTTCCAAAAATGTAGTGCCGCAATTTAAAAGAATAAAGGATTTCTTTGAAAAGGAATACCTGCCAAGGACACGTACCAGGCTTGGAGTTTCACAAATTCCAAATGGTAGCAAGTATTATCAGAACCGATTGAATTACTATACCACTCTTGATCTTTCCGCAGAGGAGGTGCACCAGATCGGTCTCGATGAGGTGGCCAGGATCAATGCCGAAATGAAAAAGATCATAAACGAAGTGGATTTTGAGGGTAGTTTTGAGGATTTCATACACTTTTTAAGGACTGATGAGCAGTTTTATGCCGAATCTGCTGAGGAACTTTTAAAAGAAGCCCGAGACATCGCCAAGCGCATTGATGCGAAGCTTCCAGCTTATTTTAAAACACTACCGCGAAAGCCCTATGGAGTTGCCCCGGTGCCTGATGCGATTGCTCCGAAATACACTACCGGAAGATATATTGGTGCTTCAGATGACACCCAACCCGGATATTACTGGGTAAACACTTACAATTTATCAAATCGGCCTCTATATGTATTGCCATCTCTCACCGCTCACGAGGCAGTGCCCGGTCATCACCTGCAAAATGCCCTGAATGCCGAACTGGGGGACAGTATTCCAAAGTTCCGAAGAAATATGTATTTATCTGCCTATGGGGAAGGCTGGGGCCTTTATTCAGAAACTCTCGCAGGGGAAATGGATATTTACCGGACTCCTTTCGAACGTTTTGGAAAACTTACTTATGAACAATGGCGAGCCTGTAGGCTGGTGATTGATACCGGAATTCATGCAATGGGATGGAGCAGGGAAGAGGCTGTTGAGTATTTTAGAAAAAATACTGCTCTTTCTTTGCATAATATCAACACTGAAGTGGATCGCTATATTTCCTGGCCAGGGCAAGCGGTGTCTTACAAGATTGGTGAGATAAAGATCCGTCAGCTTCGCAAAAAAGCAGAGGAAACACTTGGTGCCAAATTCGATGTGAGAGCCTTTCATGAGGTGATCCTTGAACAAGGGGTGGTTACCCTGCCAATTTTGGAGCAAAGGGTCAATGCTTTTATCGAGAAAAACAGGAATTAGGAATTGCTACTGATTTTTTTTGATGGTATTCATCCTTTACAGAAATATTGCCATGGTAAAGCTTAACTTCGCGGCCTGAAATAAGTCTGATGAATTTAGAAATAGAGATTCGACAGCGCAGCGACTCCACCTGTGAGCTTTGCGCCAAAAAGGAAGATTTAAGTCTTTACACCCACGAAGGTTTTCCAGGAGAAGAATTGGACGGTAGTTTTATGATCTGTTCAGTTTGTAAAACGCAACTGGATAATCCTGAAATAGCTGATCCTAATCACTGGCGTTGCCTTAATGATTCGATGTGGAGTACGGTACCGGCCGTGCAGGTCTCAGCCT
The DNA here is from genome assembly GCF_054121475.1 of Salegentibacter profundi. Classification (NCBI taxonomy): domain Bacteria; kingdom Pseudomonadati; phylum Bacteroidota; class Flavobacteriia; order Flavobacteriales; family Flavobacteriaceae; genus Salegentibacter; species Salegentibacter profundi. The sequence goes on along the minus strand of NZ_JBSYGG010000001.1, from coordinate 21,023 downwards.
GGCAAATGTTAGATAACCTTAAGAGTGAAGGTTGGCCGCAGGACCTCTTGGATATGATGTATATGGATGATAAGCTTAAAAGCTATGCCCAGTTGGGACTTCGAAAAGAACCTGAGACTTCGAAGGTGTTACATCGCGATAGTAACGGAACTCTAATTGAGGCTGGAGATACCGTTGTCCTTACCAAAGATCTTAATGTTAAGGGAAGTAATTTAATCGCAAAAAGAGGGGTGGCTGTACGCCGGGTTTCCCTGGTTCACGATAACCCGGACCAGATAGAAGGAAAAGTAGGGGGACAACTAATCGTGATCCTAACGAGGTTTGTGAAGAAAGTCTAAAAAAAGGGCTATCTATAAAGTAATTAAAACATCATTCTCTGCCAGAGGCTTCCCGGATTAATTAGTCTCTTGGTGAGCTTGAATCAAGTTAGAATGGTGTAATTGATCTTTTTAGATAGCCCATTAAGGCTTTTTGAATTAATTTTAATTACAGCACCTACAAAGTAGCTTCACTTTCATCGAGAAAGTTATATTTTCTGGCATATTCCATCATTTGAGCTTCAAAACTTTCAGGCTGGGTGACTTCGATCTTGATAATCTCTCCATTAGCATCGGTTGAAGGCACAAGCACGGGGTTAATGAATCCACTGTACGGGGCCGATTTAAAGGGCTCATTTCTCTCTATTACCTCTTTGTGAATATCCTGGTCTACCTTTACTCCATAATTTTCTACCAGGTTTTTGGCGGCCTGATAATCTCCTTCAGATTTAATCCGTTGAGTCTCCCGTAGCAGGGCGCCAAATATATCCCTAAGTTTGTGGTAATCTTTGATGTCGTAATAGGTTTTCCCATTTTTGGTTACTTTTTCGATTACCCCCTCTTCATTCCCTTTTTCAATGGCCCAGGCGCTAACCCACATCCTGTTTCTCATATGAGATTCCTCAATATTGTCTCCTGGCTCAATTCTAAGGAGCTGCACTAACATCGCATTTCTTATATAGCTATCGTATGAGGCCTTACCAAGTTCTTCCGCATTATCGACTAAATCTAATTCTTCCAGTTTTGGATCCATAAGGAAGTAAAGCCCTACGAGATCGGCGCGTCCTTCTTCCATAGTAGAGGCATAGCTCTTGAGAGTTTCTTTGGTCTCTCCAACTCCAGGATTGATCTGACCGGAAGCGTGCCCAACTACTTCGTGTAAAGCGGTATGAAGTTTTCCTGAAAGTTCCCCATATTTCTTGGCTAACCTGATCTCTTCTTCATCATGAGCGAACTCTTGTAATTTTTCAGTACCGCCGGCCTGGTTGTAGGCTTCGATTATATTCCCCAGGGAAACCGATTTACTCCCATGGGCTTTTCTAATCCAGTTGGCATTGGGTAAGTTTACTCCGATAGGTGTGCTTGGAGAGGCATCACCGGCTTCCCCGGCAACCACCACGGTTTTATAGGTTACACCTACAACTTCTTCCTTTTTATGTTCATCCATAATTGGGGCATTGTCTTCGAACCATTGAACGTTATCTTCAAAAACCTGCATTTTCTTAGACATATCGAAGTCCTTTATTTGAACGATATTCTCATAAGAGCCACGATATCCTATTGGATCATTATAAACTTCAATAAAACTGTTTATATAATCTATGTTCCCCTCAGTAGCTTCTACCCAGGCTACATTGTAGTCATCCCAGGTTTGTAGGTCTCCTGTAGCGTAATAATCGATAAGCAACCTTAAGGCTTTGGCTTGTTTCTCATTTTCAGCTACTGATTCAGCCTTTTCCAACCATGTGATAATTTCCTTAATGGCATCACCGTAAAGTCCATCAACTTTGTAAACCTGCTCGAGGAGTTCTCCGTCTTGCTTTATCAGTCTGGAATTAAGACCGAAGGAAAGTGGTTTTTCAGGATTTGGGGATTCTTTTTTAGCGTAAAAAGCTTCCGCTTCTGCAGCGGTTACGTCAGGACCGTAAAAGTTAACAGCTGACCCCAGCAATAAATCCTCTTCCTGATTAAGATTTACTTTTTTAGCGTCCTTATCATTAAAAATCACTTCATAAGCTTCACCGGATAGTTCTGTATGGGTACTTGTGAGAAGACTGTCAAAATAATCTTTACTGAAGCCTGGTTTTAATTTTGCATTAGAATAGTGGTGGTGGATTCCATTAGAAAACCAAACCCTTTTTAAGTAGGTTTCGAATTCCTTCCAATCTGCGGATGTTTTATCACCCTGGTAATTTGCGTAGATGTTTTCAAGCGCGTTTCTGATCATCAGGTTGTAGCGGTAGTTTTGCGCCCACATGATATCACGGCCCGCAAGCCCGGCTTCCACAAGGTAATATACCAGTTTTTGTTCCTTTAGGCTAAGGTCTTCCCAACCCGGTATCTGATACCGAAGGATTTTGATGTCCGCGAATTCGTCAACCAGGTAATCAAAATCATCGATTTCGGTAGTGTCCGATGTAGTCTCAGAAACCTCAGGATTGGTTATTCCGGGACTATTGGTGCCCTGTCTGCTGGCATCACATGCAGTAAAAACAGCGGCAATGGCCAGCAGATAAATACTAATTATTTTTCTCATATTGTTTATTTTCTTAATGTATTCAAAGTTATGAAACTTCGTTCATTAAAGACCTTTAAAAAACTGATCACAGACAGGAAATGCTAATTTTGTTCTTTTGAATCTTCAAAAAAACGAGTCTTTTTTGACTATTACTGAATCATCTGTAATCTTAAACCAATTTAATTGCCGATATTAAAATGAGGTGGGCTGAGGTTTTAGGTGGGCTTTTAAAAAAACCCCACCAGTTTTAAGGACCGGTGAGGTTTAAAATAAGGGTTGAATCAATACACAACGGATAAATTCTAACTACTCCGCTTGCTTTAATTTGGTAAAATGTTTATAGAATAACGGAATAGTTTCAATTCCCTTCAGGTAATTCCAAATACCGAAATGCTCATTAGGGGAGTGGATGGCATCGGTATCAAAACCAAATCCCATTAAAATAGTTTTACTTTTTAATTCCTTTTCAAAGAGGGAAACAATAGGAATACTTCCTCCACTATGCTGGGGAATAGGGTCTTTACCAAAGGCTTCAGCGTAGGCGTTGTTTGCTGCCTGATATTCTAAAGTGTCTATTGGGGTAACATAAGCTTGCCCTCCGTGATGGGTGTTTACCTTTACCCTTACCGATTTTGGTGCAAGGCTTTCAAAATGTTTGGTGAACAATTCGCTTATATTTTCCCAGTCCTGATCACTTACCAAACGCATTGATATCTTTGCATAGGCCTTTGATGGCAATACGGTTTTGGCTCCTTCACCGGTATAACCGCCCCAGATTCCGTTTACATCCAGGGTGGGCCGAATAGAGGCTCGTTCCAGGGAAGAATAACCTTTCTCTCCCTGGATATCTTTAATATTTAGTTTCTTTTTATATTCTTCAAGATCAAACGGAGCTTCGGCCATTTTAGCTCTCTCTATATCGCTATATTCCTTTACATCCTCATAAAATCCTGGAATAGTGATCCTGTTATTCTCATCCTGTAGGGAAGCGATCATCTTACAAAGCACATTGATGGGATTGGCTACGGCCCCTCCATAAAGTCCACTGTGAAGGTCGCGATTTGGTCCGGTTACTTCCACTTCCATATAACTGAGACCGCGTAAGCCCGTAGTAATAGATGGAGTGTCTTTAGCGATCATTCCCGTATCACTAATTAGGATTACGTCATTTTGAAGTTTCTCTCTATTATTTTCAATGAACCAACCCAGGTGCTCACTCCCTACTTCTTCTTCTCCCTCTATCATAAATTTTACATTGCAGGGCAACTTATCGTTTTTGGTCATATATTCCAGAGCCTTGACATGCATGAACATCTGTCCTTTATCATCACAAGCTCCACGGGCGAAGATAGCTCCTTCGGGATGAATTTCGGTTTCTTTTATAACCGGTTCAAAAGGCGGGGAATTCCACAGATCTAGGGGGTCTGGTGGTTGAACATCGTAATGTCCGTAAACCAACACAGTGGGCAGGTCACTATCAATTATTTTTTCGCCATATACGACGGGGTGACCGGGGGTTTCACAAATTTCTGCAGTATCACAACCGGCCTTCAATAGATTTTTTTTCACCTCTTCTGCCGTTTTGAGCATATCGGGTTTATATTTGGAATCAGCACTTACCGATGGAATTTTCAGAAGATCAATGAGTTCGCTTAGAAAACGTTCTTTGTTCTCTTCTACGTATGATTTGATGTCTTTCATGCTATGAATTTTTGATTGAGCTAAAGGTAAAAAATATTTTTCCCGACTATTTGAGAATTGAAACATTTATGTATATTTGCATCCGCTTACAATTAGTAAGTGCTTTTACAATGAGTCCTAAGTGTTGTGAAAGTAAAATGCGGGCGTGGTGGAATTGGTAGACACGCTAGACTTAGGATCTAGTGCCTTACGGTGTGAGAGTTCGAGTCTCTCCGCCCGCACAAAGGGATAAGCCGACTTGAAAGAGTCGGCTTTTTTGTTTGGGTAACACAGGGGTAACACATTTTAGTAAATTTATCGAGGGATAAAGCGTAATTTCTTTGTATAAAAAAATATAGTCCCGCTGGTCATAATTTGAAGAGGTAATTATTTCTTGACAAAATTCATCTTTTAAAGCCTAAGCTATGGAAGTATCCAATACTATTTAAAATTCCTATTTTTGTAATAAGTTAAAGATAGCGGTTAAGGAACGGCCAACACCTAGTAGATGATGGGGGCGGCTTTCGGCTGATAAGAACAGCGTTATCTGATATTAGCAAGAGTAAGAAAAATGACAGCGATAACTGATATGAGTAGAGGAGAACTCAGTGGACCAATTGGCAGAAATAACTACCGAAACCTATAGCAACAACACAGCCGACAGCCAGTTTGCTCATTAGGAACATCCATCCTGCAGAAAAACCGAAGGCCGGATTTAGATGCCGGTAGTATTCATAGGTGCCACCCGACTGTGGATAAACAGCGGCAAGCTGTGCAGAACTCTGAAAGTTCAGGGCGTAAATATTAAGTTCGGCAAAGATTTTCTTGAATGGATGCTTGAGAAGAGACACTATTCCGAAGGCTATGCAAAAAAGTAAGTAGATGATTTGAAGACAGTTTGTGCCGATGCAGAAATTCATGGCCTCACAATCAGTCCGCAACTCAAAAAAGTAAAAGGCGGCAAGACAAAAAACGAATATATTCTATATCTCAGTCCCGAAGAATTAAAACAAATTGAGAATACAACACTCGAGAGCCAATCATTAATGAACGCCAGGAAATTACTCCTTCTATGCAACCTTGGCCAAAGAGGTCACGATCTACTTGATTTAACGGAAGATAATTTTGTCACCCGGCATGGACTGGAAGTCATTCCAGGAACGAAGATTGAAATGTAGACGAAAAAGGAAAAGTAATTCCCAAAGATAAAAACGAAAAGCGAACTCAAAAAGGTGAAAAACGCAAGGTCAAAGGATCTTTTCCTAAATGGCAATTAATGAGCTCCCATGTCTGCAGGAGATCTTTCGCCACAAATACATATGGAAAATTGCCCACTCCTCTAATAATGCAGATAACTGCCTATAGTACCGAGAAAATGTTTCTAGGATATATCGGTAAGTCTTCAATGGACTACGCTCAACAGATTGCAGATTTTTACGCAAAAGAAGCACAGAAGGACAATAGCTCCTCTTAGACCTCACCGGATATTAGTAAACGTTTGGATTTAGTATCAATTAGCTTCTGTTCTTTTTACAGTGAGACCACTGAGAGTGGATTATTGTTCTATTAATACCTCAAGTCGATCTGGTCAAGGTAATCCTTTAGGCTTCCGTAATCCTCGGAATCAAAATTCTTTGCTTTTTTGTTCATAACCTGGTAAGGAATTCTCAAAATAGGATTTTTGTTAATAGTTAATGGAAGTAGATCCTTAAGGTAATCCTGGAATGCTCTCTGACGAATACAATTATCTTGAGCTTCTCCCGTTAACATTTCTACGGTTTTTTATTTCCTATTTGCGCCACGTTTTGTGCCCTTAGAGCGAATCAAGGATCATTCTAAATGTTGGAGACAAAGCAAAAATAGACTCCCTTTACAGGAAAATTCAGGTTTTCAGGCATAGGGGTTAACTTCTCCAAAAATGCGCTTCCGGAGGATGTTTTTGAATAGCCGTGAATAGGCAAACATCTCCGGAGAACGCACCTGCTTTAAGTCTTCTTAAGATCCGTTTTCGGCTATAAGCACCTCCACTCCCTTTTCTTCCAGACTTTCTTTATAGCTCTTGGAAATTCCGGCGTCTGTTATTATAAGATCCACATCCTCTATTTCGCATATTTTTCCGAAACCTTTTTTTCCAAATTTAGTGGAGTCGGTCAAAACGATGCTTTTCAGGGAAGATTTTATCATAGCAGCATTAAGGTGAGCTTCCATCATGTTTGAGGTTGTAAGCCCGTATTCGGGACTTATTCCATCAACACCCAAAAAGAGTTTACTGCAGGAAAAGCTCTTCAGCATGTGTTCTGCATAATGACCAACTACAGAGGAACTGCTTTTTCGCACCACCCCTCCCAGCTGAATCACTTCCAGATTGGGATGATTTTCAAGTGCCATGGTTACATTCATCGCCCCTGTTAAAACCGTAAGTTTCATTTTGGCCGGAATAGCATTAGCCAGTGCCATCATAGTGGTACCCGAGCCGATAATAACAGCTTCATTTTCTGAAATCAATTCTGCGGCCTTAGAGGCAATTCCCCGCTTTTCGCCTATTTGTATCAGATTTTTTTCATTCACAGGACGATCGTTAACATAAGGAGACACCAAGGTCGCACTTCCGTGAGAACGGTACAAAAGGCCTTTTTCTTCCAATAGTTTAAGGTCCTTTCTAACAGTGACTGTGGTAACTTCCATTTCTTTACTCAAATCTGCCACATTAACAAAACCTTCTTTATTGATCTTGTTTAAAATAAACTTATGTCTTTCAGCGATGGTCATACATTTTGTTTTAAGAAACTATTCCTTTCGTTTTGCTTTCTATTATGGCTTCTGAACCGCTACAAACTTAGCATAAAGGAACTTAAAAGAAAAAAAAAGCAAACATATTCTATATATTATTTGCTTTTGTTTCTTTTTATATTACTTTTGTTTCGAACAAGAGCTCAGGAGCATTTAAAAAGAAAACAATGGAAAGGAAAAAGTGTTTAAAAGAAATAGAAAATCGGCAGAAGCCCTGGGATCTAGTAGTGATTGGTGGCGGAGCATCCGGATTAGGAGTGGCTTTGGATGGCCTCTCAAGAGGATTATCAGTAGTATTGGTGGAAAAAGCTGATTTTGCTAAAGGTACTTCGAGCAGAAGCACAAAGCTGCTGCATGGTGGAGTACGCTATTTGGCACAGGGAAATGTCGGGCTCGTATTTGAAGCACTCAAAGAGCGTGGATTACTGATGAAAAATGCACCACATGTATCGGGAAAACAATCTTTCATCATTCCTATTTATTCTTACCGGGATATGTTGAAATATGGGGCCGGTTTGAGAGTATATGACCTGATGGCCGGAAGGCTGAGAATAGGTAAGTCTCGATGGATGTCCAAAAGCAAAGTAGCCAAAAACCTGCCCACCATAAAACAAAAAGGGCTTAAAGGCGGAGTAATCTATTATGACGGACAGTTTGATGACGCCAGACTCGCAGTCAATCTTGCTCAAACTTGTTGTGAACTTGGGGGATGTGTGCTGAATTACGCCAAAGTAACCGGACTTACCAAAGACGAAAAAGGTTTGGTTAACGGGGTGAGAATAAGGGATGAGATCAACGCTGGGAATCTTGAAATAAAAGCAAAATCTGTTGTAAATGCCACTGGGGTATTTGCCGATAAAATTTTGGGGATGGACAATCCCGAAGCGGTAAAATCCATCAGACCGAGTCAGGGTGCCCATTTGGTCATGGATCTTTCTTTCCTTGGCGGAAAAAATGCACTGATGATCCCTGAAACTTCAGATGGCAGAGTGCTTTTCGGTATTCCATGGAATGGGAAACTCCTATTGGGAACCACAGATACCCTTCGGAAAAAACCAAAGATGGAACCGAAGGCTCTTGAAAAAGAAATTGATTTTATTCTGGAAAATTGTGCCGCTTACCTGGAGAAACCACCAACCAGAAAAGATGTATTGACTGTATATGCCGGTCTACGACCACTGGCAGCACCTAAAGAAGGAAGTACCAGAACCAAAGAAATCTCCCGCAGCCATAAAGTGACCATATCAGACAGCAATCTGGTGTCAATTATTGGCGGTAAATGGACTACCTTCAGGAAAATGGGTGAAGACACAGTCGACGCACTCGGAAAGCTCAATGGATTTAAACTAGAGAAGAGCACTTCAGAAAAGATCAGGTTACACGGTTATCCGGAAACCGTAATTAGCGGCCATTTGTCTATCTATGGAAGTGATGCTTCCGGTATTGAGAAACTTATAGATAAAAAACCTGATCTGAATCAAAAGCTCCATCCAAAATACCCTCATTTACGTGCAGAGGTAGTCTGGATCGTTCAAAACGAAATGGCAATGAAAGTTGAAGATGTCCTGGCAAGAAGGCTGCGTATGCTTTTTATCGATGCCCGTGCAGCTATAGATATGGCTCCAGAAGTTGCTGAGATCCTGCAAAAAGAATTGGGCAGGGATGAAGATTGGAAACAAAACGAGATCAGCGAATTCAAAGCCCTCGCAGAAAAATATTTAATAACCACTTAATTTAACAGCTATGAGTCAATCTGAAAAATTTTTACTGGCGCTTGATCAGGGAACAACCAGCTCCAGGGCAATATTCTTTAATAAAAATGGAGAGATTGTTTCAGACGCCCAGCGTCTTTTCGAACAACATTTTCCGAAACCCGGATGGGTAGAACACGACCCTATGGAAATCTGGACCTCTCAGGTGACGGTAGCGACAGAGGCCGCTACCAAAGCCGGTATTACTGCAGGGCAGATTGCAGGCATCGGAATTACCAACCAAAGAGAAACTACCATACTTTGGGACCGAAAAACAGGAAAGCCTGTTTACAACGCCATCGTTTGGCAGGACCGAAGAACGTCTGACTACTGCAACGAACTAAAGGCGAATGGAATGGAAAAGATGATCACAGAAAAGACAGGCCTGATCATTGACGCCTATTTTTCTGCTACAAAGATTAGGTGGATACTCGAAAACGTTGTAGGGGTACGGGAAAAAGCAGAGAATGGAGAGATCTGTTTCGGCACAGTAGATAGCTGGCTTATCTGGAAATTTTCTAACGGAACTAAGCATATGACAGACATTACCAATGCCAGCCGAACCATGATATACAATATTCATGAGCAGCAATGGGATCAAGAACTCCTGGAGCTTTTTGATATCCCGGCGGCCATTCTCCCGGAAGTCCGCTCCAGCAGTGAAATTTTCTGCACTACATCCGGAAAGATATTTGCCGATAAAATTCCCATTTCCGGAGTTGCAGGCGATCAACAGGCTGCGCTGTTCGGGCAGTTATGTACTAAAAAAGGAATGGCCAAAACCACCTATGGCACAGGTTGTTTCCTGGTGATGAATACGGGAAACGAGCCTGTCAAATCCAACAATAGATTGCTCACCACCATTGCATGGAAAATAGACGGTAAAGTTACGTATGCTCTGGAGGGAGCCGTATTCATTGGAGGAGCAGCCATCCAGTGGCTGCGGGACGGGATCAAAGTCATCAACGATGCAAAAAGTACGGAAACGCTGGCTAATAGTTTGGAAGACAACGAAGGGGTCTATTTTGTTCCGGCCCTGTCCGGACTCGGCGCACCTCACTGGGACCAGGAGGCTCGTGGTGCTTTTTTCGGGATAACCCGAGGCACCGGTCCCGCACATTTTGCCAGAGCCTCTCTAGAAGCCATAGCTTACCAAGTGCATGACGTCCTAAAAGCAATGGAAAAAGACAGCGGGATCGAAACAAAAATGCTAAAGGTAGACGGAGGAGCCGCTGTCAATAATTTTCTAATGCAGTTCCAAACAGACATTCTCAACTGTCCTGTTGAAAGACCGAAAATGCTGGAGACCACAGCTCTGGGTGCCGCATACCTTGCGGGATTGGCAATTGGCTATTGGAAGGATGTAGAAAACCTAAGAGAATTATTTGAAGAAGACCAGGTATTTGAACCAGACATGGAAGCTCGCGTGGTAGAAAAGAACCTTCATTTCTGGGGAAAAGCCGTAGAACGTTCAAAAGAATGGACTAAATCATAATCTGTAAAAATATGCATCCATATTTAGCTGAATTTATAGGAACAGGTCTATTGACGCTCATGGGAGTGGGAGTGGTCGCCAATGTTATCTTGAAAGGAACCAAGGGCAACGGAAGTGGTTGGATCGTTATTACTACCGCCTGGGCTCTGGGAGTATTTGCCGGAGTAGTAGTCGCCGGTCCTTATAGCGGTGCTCATATAAACCCTGCTGTAAGCTTGGGGCTTGCCATCGCGGGGAAATTTGATTGGAACCAGGTCCTGCCCTACAGCCTGATGCAGATGCTGGGAGCCATGACCGGAGCCGGATTGGTATGGCTTATGCATAAGGATCATTTTGATGTCACAGAAGATAAATCGACCAAGCTGGGAGTGTTCGCTACAGCACCCGCTATTAGAAATTACAGTGTCAACATCGTGAGCGAGATAGTAGGTACTTTTGTGCTCCTTTTCGTTATCCTCTTCTTTACCCCGGCAGAATTGGGTGACAGCAAAGGCACCCCTGTAGGGCTGGGTTCTCTTGGTGCCATACCCGTGACTTTTCTGGTTTGGGGTATTGGCCTTTCTCTTGGAGGCACTACCGGTTATGCCATTAATCCCGCAAGAGACCTGGGGCCACGAATTACTCACTGGTTACTACCCATTAAAGACAAGGGACCTTCAGACTGGTCTTACAGCTGGATACCTATTATAGGCCCCCTTGTTGGCGGAGCAGTGGCTGCCATTATTTTCCTGATCATTCAAACCTGATCATGTACCTCTTATTTAGTTTTTTTGGCGGAAGATTTCTGCTTCCAAAACCTGTTTCTTAAAAACTGATTTACGTCCAACAGTACTTCTGCGGGGAAGTAGTAACCTTAAAGCAAACACATGAAATATATAATCACAGTAGTTGCGTTGCTTATCTCCATGAATTGCAGCGCCCAAACAGAAGAAGGAAATAACGATCTGCCAATAGAATTAGATGTACAGTTAAAAAACATGCACTACTGGAGAGGTTACGCTGTTACCACTGCTCCCCTGCTGGCTTCCAGCTTATATTATCAGTCTCCGAATGATCAATGGAGAATAGGGTTTTGGGGAGGCATGGGATTTGACGGAACCTATAGGGAGTTCGACTATTTTGTTTCCTTTCAGAAAGGCGGCTTTTCTGCTGCACTCTGGGACATTTACAACTTCTCAGCTCCTGAAATTACAGGAAGGGGATTTTTTGACTATAGCAATCGTACAACAGGGCACTTTCTGGATCTTACGCTGGCCTATGATTTCAAGGAGAAACTTCCCTTTAAACTTTCCGCCAGTACAATTTTATTTGGCAGGGATAGTAGGTTCACAGAACCAGAACCGGAAGTAATTTTTGAAAGGACAGGTGATCTGCGCTATACCGTATATGTCGAAGCCCGCTATACAGTGATTGATGCAGCCTCTTTTCAGCTACAGGTTTTTTTGGGGGGCGCCTTTGCGCTTTCCGGTGCCAGTGATACCTTTTACTCCAGCCGCAACGGGATAAACTTTGTGGGCCTGCAGTACAATAAAGTACTGGAGATAGGAAAATATAAAATTCCTGTACATGCCATCCCCGCCTGGAATCCCGATGCTGACCATGCCTATATGGAAATAGGCATTAGTTTGTTCTAAATTCCAATGGCACGGAATAGTTGTCCTTCAGATTTATTAAATTAGAATATAAGCCGTACATGAATTCTCAACTCGAATGAAAAATGATCCGAAATATTTAAAATTATTATCCAACCAATTTCCCAATGCTGCGCAGGTAGGGAAAGAGATCATTCTCCTGGAGGCGTTACTGTCGCTCCCCAAGAGTTCAGAGCTTTTTATAAGCGATATTCACGGCGAGCATGAATCTTTCCAGCATATGCTCAGGAATGGATCCGGATTAATAAGACAGAAGATCGTACAGCTTTTTGAGGAAGAATTAGATGAAAAAGATCTCAGGAGGCTGGCGGCCCTTGTTTATTATCCGCAGGAAAAACTGGATCAAATAAAAAAGGAAAACCGGGACCTGGAAGAATTCTATACCATATCTGTGAAGAGACTCGTGGCTATCGCCTATAACTTTACTTCGGTCTATACCAAACGGAAAATCGACCGGCTACTCTCCAGGGAGTACGGACTCATTATTGCGGAATTGCTGCAGAAAGAAGGTACGGGAGAACAAAAAAGCGAATACAATGAAAGGCTTATCAAAACAGTCATCTCTATTGGAGAATGTGATCAACTGATTGTTGCGCTGGCAAAATTCATCCAGCGTATAGCCATTTCAAAGATCCACGTAATTGGTGATATTTTTGATCGCGGCCCAGGTGCCGAAGTCGTAATGGACAGCCTCATCGACTATCATTCGGTAGATATACAATGGGGAAATCACGATATTGTCTGGATGGGAGCAGCATCGGGTTCGCTCGACTGTATGGCAAACGTGATACGGCTATCCCTACGCTACGGAAACACCGGCACCCTTGAGAAAGGCTACGGAATTAACCTTATCCCCCTGGCCTCCTTTGCCCTGGAACATTATAAGGAAGACCAAAGCCTCATCTTCAATCCAAAAGTTAAGCCGGAAGAACTATTGAACGAAAGTGAGCACTGGCTCAACAGGATCATGCACAAAGCTATTAGTGTGATCCAGTTCAAACTGGAAGAACAACTCATCACCAGAAGATCCGAATTTGACATTGGCCACCGAAAAATGTTGTCCAACATAGATTACTCCAAAGGAGAAATTCAGCTGGAAGGAAAGACCTATGAATTAAAGGATTCCTGGTTTCCGACCATTGATCCTTCAGACCCCGTAGCTCTTTCGAAAGAAGAAGAGGACCTGGTATCACAGCTGTCGGAATCCTTTCAGCAGAGTAGCAGGCTTAAAAAGCACGTTCAGTTCCTGTTCGAAAAAGGATCTATGTATCACATTGCCAACGATTGCCTCTTGTTTCACGGTTCGATTCCCATTAACGCCAAAGGCGATCTTACAGAGGTTGACCTGCTGGGGAAAAAACTCAAAGGAAAAGCCTACATGGATTTTCTGGACAAGCTAGCGCGGGAGGCCTTTTCTGGTGTGTTGGGAACTGCGGAAAATGACCTGGCGGTAGACATGATGTGGTACCTATGGGCGGGTCCGGAATCGCCACTGTTCGGAAAGGACAAGATGACAACCTTTGAACGCTATTTTATAAAAGATACTTCCCTCCACAAGGAGACGAAAAGCCACTATTACGATTACCGTGATGATTCTGAAACTTCCCGAAAGATCCTGAAGGATTTCCAACTCGACCCGGAGAATTCCATTATTATTAACGGACATGTGCCGGTGGCGGTAAAAAAAGGAGAAAGTCCGATCAAAGCCGACGGCAAGCTCATTGTCATAGATGGTGGTTTTGCAAAGGCCTACCAGGATCAGACAGGCATCGCCGGATATACCATGATCTTCGATGACCACGGAAAACAGATCATTGCCCACCTCCCTTTCGAATCCACCAAAAAAGCCATTGAAGAAGAGGTTGATATTTTGTCGAACGAAACACTCTACTCCTATTCCGAAAAGACGCTGCAGGTTTCAGACATTAAAGACGGCGACCCCATAAAAGAACTCATCCGGGACCTTAAAGAACTGCTACAATGCTACCGCTCCGGAATCCTGACAGAACGTTTTGGATCTATGGAGTAGTTTTTTTTGAGTAAATTAAATATTGTGGTTTAAGAAAAAGATGTTAGATAAGGAAGAAACTCATGAATTCTAAAGGCTTTCATTTATGTATTAAATCATTCTGCGGAAATATTTAGCTCGATTACTGAAATTGTGAAAATGCTCCCTTTGGTCTTCCGAAATTCCGCTATTAAAGAATAAGAGAATCTCATTTTCCGCTTGTCTCCTATTTCTCGAAAATAGTTGAGCATTTTAATAGACGAGATAACCCAATGTCTTTTTCAATGATAGATTTTCTAGTAAAGTTCTAATTTGAGGTTTATTTTAATTAAAAAGATCTGAATAATTTGAAGTAATAACTATTTTCAAAAAAAGGATTTTCTGTAAAAGGAGGTTACTTTCAAGATAAACAATGTTGTCTAAAATACATTTAAAACGTTGACTTGTTTTCTGCTCTCCCATAGTTTTGTTTCATCATTGACAAATATGAAAAAGCATTACCTACATTCCATAATTAAACTGTCGCTTCCCTTAAAAACGTTTCGCTCGTGTGGATAGGTGGGAAGGTCCAGCCCTATATCTACTATAACTAACCTGCGCCGGATCCTATGCTGTTTTTATAGCGTACGGAAAGTTAAGCGTAAAGTAAAAACAGCATAGGGGCGTTGTGGCATTTAGTTTAAATACCTATCCTCATATCGTCTTTTAAGAATATCTAGTTCAGTGAAATCAATATCTATTTTATAGTACGGCTTCCCAAAGGTAGGTTCTACTTTTGTTATACCTTTGATAATCTTAGAGATCATTTCTGAAAATTTCCTTCGATCCTTTTGCCGTGCATTTTTAAGCAAATCGTATTCCTCTTGCGAAACTTTGCCATCTTCCAGCTCCCATTCCTCCCTGGTCAATCTTCTAATATTTGTTTCCTCCAGTGGTCTTGTTTTAGCCTCTATTTTTTCAGCTTTATCAAAAAGTCCTGCAAGCATAGTATAGGTAGGCTTATGATATTTTTCTTCGTGCTCCCTGAGCAGGGCAATAATAAAATCCAATCGACCAATTACATAATTATAAAGCCCAATATAGTGCCTAAAAATTGGGCTCCTGGGATGAATCTTTGTGGCTTCAAAAAAGTCCATCATATCATCCAGGCTTTCCGAATGAGAGGGAGCTATATTTTTCGAAAATTTACGAAATCGTGCTGCCGTGATACGATTAATACTAATTGCAGAAAACAGGCTTTTTTTATCTTTATTTGTTTCCATTACAGTAATTTTTTTCTTTGCCGCTGGGCTTCTTCAGACTAATGAGCTGGTTTTTGCTCCATCGATCATTTTATTATATATTCTTAATAACTTATAAGGCACTGAAAAACAGTGTTTTAAATTAAAGAGTGGTTCCTAAGTATCCACTTTGTACAGTAGATTATTTCCCTGTTTTCAGTAGCTAACAAATGATCTTAAATATTTATGCACCAGTGTTTTAAATATAAAAAATCATAAATAACTGAATATCAGGAATTTGAAAATTGTAACCTTGCTTTAGCAGGTTACCCTCTTGCTATTCAAATTCCTTCCGCTTCGCTTCTGAAATTCCAATAGCTTTTCCATATCATTAAATCACTAAAATCAAGTGCTTAATGATCAGCCTTGGAACTCCTTTAAAATTTTCTAAAATTCATCTTTAACTACTTTCTTTTTTGATTCTTTTAGGGCTAAAATCTCTTGAGGAGGTAAGTCAAAAAAGTTAATAGCTGTAATCTTATTTCCCTAATTCATTTTCTATTTCTGAGCTTCTAAAATCAGGCTATCAAACTCTTTTTTTGGCTTACTTCCGAAGCCTCTTTTTGGACGAACCTCTTTTTCCTAAGCTGTAGCTTGTGCGAAGGCGTGGAAAATGTGGTGAGGACTTTGTAAGTACTAATTACTAATCATTCTCGCCAACTTCTACCTTCCCATTTAATGATATTGAACATTTCCGGCAACCGGTCTCCAATATGATGCCCATACCGGGCCGATATTGCCGAAGGTTTTTCATTGGTGGTCACGAAAGTTTTTAATTTCCTACGGTGTCTTTCAAAAAGCAATTTTCCGATGATCTCTTCCCGGTTATAGGCTTTGTCTTCTTTACCCACATCATCCAGGTAAAGTTTTCCGCGGTAATAATCTTCCAGTTTAAAATTGCTGTTTTTATTCTGTTGCGATTCGTAATACCTGGTAAGTAGGTGAACAGTTGAAATCCGGGGGAACCAAAGTTGTGTACTTCGGGTTTGATCCAGAATTATTCTTCCAATGTTATGAATGGCATCAAAAAGCGTGGATTTCCCCACACCGTAATCGCCATAGACTAATAAACCCTTCTCAAGGCCCGGTTTATTTTTTATGAGCCCATATTCATTGAAATCTGACTGTTGTAAGAAATAGCGAAAAATACTAAAGATGATATGTTGGTTTTCTTTTGTGATTTTAAATCCCGGAAAGTGATTACAAAATAACTTCCAGAATAGCTGTTTGCTAACTGGAGGTTGTGTGCGTTGTGAGGCCTTCTTTTGCCAAACAATATCTAGTAAAGGAAAACTAGTCATAACTTTGAATTTTATGCTGAACCTGGAGGTCCATCGTTTTTATTTTCACCGGCTTTTTTCCCTGGGCGATTAGCTGCCCAATTTTCTCCCTGAGTTTATAAGTGCTTAGTATAATTCCTTTCCAAAATTCTTCGGAACCATTGAGTAATTCATAGGCAAGTAGCAATTGATCTTCTGAAACTCCATCTTTTTCCAGCATCAACCGGATAGGATCAAGACAATTTTTGAAGCTTGTTATTTCTACTTTTTTTGTTGGTGCACTTTTATTTTTTAAGTTTTTTAGAAAGAGCTGTTGAAACTTAAGTGCCCACTGGTAATATATAAGCTGATCTTTTGGAATTTCAGACTTATCAATTTTCAGAAATGGCTTTTTATTTAAAGTTTCATTGTTTAATAAGTTTATTTGTTTATCTATACTAGCAATGCTTCGGACTTGCTTTGAGCATTGCTCAGACACTGTTGTGAGCATTGCCTTGTCCAATGCTTCGGGTGGTGCTTTGGTATTTTTTACCAAAGCAATGACATTAGCAGTATACTGGTTTTTACTTTTCTGTATCCATTGGATAAAATTCCAATCCACGAGATCTTCAAGGGCGCGGATATAAGTTTTATAATTCTTGATTCCCAAAGCTTCCATTGCCAAATCGGTTGGAAAACCAAAGTTTTCTTTCCATCCCAACCTATTGCAGCGTTCTATGGCAAAAAAATAAATAGCGGTATGGACGGGTTTAACCTTATTAGGATGATTAAAACTGAAATCAAACCACGCCCTTGAAAATTCGTAACCACTCATCTCCTTAAGATTTTTGGTTGCCAAGCAGCCAGGCGTTCAACTTGCTTTTCTCAAAATAAATCAACTTTCCCCGTGGTTTGGAATAGGGAATAAGGTTTTTAGCGGTAAGCTTGTACATATAGCTTCTCGAAATCCCGGAATACAGGCAGGCTTCATCAAAGGTTAGTACTTCCTTGTTTGCGGCGAGCATTTGCTCCATACGCATCAATCGATCTTCTAATTGTAAATCATTCATAATTGATATTTTTTATAAGCCAACACAATGGTTGTCTTTAGGTTATGGCAACAAATGAATTATTAAAATCTCGGTAAATCAATATGGTAACTGGTAATAGTAAAGGAATTACCTATAGGTTTTTAAAAATTTCAGAAATACCTCTAAGGTAAGCAGCTTCATTGGTTCGCCAGTCTGAAATGTTTTTTGTAGATAAATGTTGAAGGTTTCCCTTCGGATTTTTAAGCTGAAAATACTGTTCGACAAATATGATAATCTGCTGGTTGTCCAGGTTCTTAAAACCGATAAATAGATGGCTTAAAAATTCCAGTAGGGTTTGCCGGTTGACTTGTTTCGGTCTTTTAGGAGAAAGATCAACCCATTGCAGACGTTTCTCAGGAACTACCGGTTTCAACTGAATTAGAAATTGAAAACTTCGATAATTTCCACTGGTAAAGTAATTCCCCGAGAATGCTTTAAAAATTGTTTGAGTCTTTTCTTCTGTAATCGGAATAACTTTCAGATTAAAATGATGAAATGAAGTTAGATCGTGATCCAAGGTATATACCTCAAAAGAATTTGATTTAGTCCTGATCCTTTTTCTTTTTACGATAAAATAAATTCCTGAAATAAATACTAGGGAAATAAAGAGGTAAATGATCGTAAAACAGATTTGAAACCACAGGCTAAACGGAGTGATCCAGACATAAAGGAGGAGTGCTGTAAAAACTAAAATACAACAGGTAAAAAAAATTTGGCCCAGTTGTGAATCAGTTTCCTTTAGGAGATAATTAAAAAATTCCTGGAGCTTAGCCCTTAGCTGGATAATGAAAATAGCAATGCGCTCCAAAAACATCGTACCTTGTTTTCTATTAACTATTTAAAGATAATGAAAAGAAAATATAGGTGTAGTTTTTAATTTTTCAGAATATCTAGGAGAGGTATTTCAATCTTTTAGTTTAATTCTAAAAGAAGATAATCCAAATAAAAATGTCTAATTAATCTTATTGCCGTTGGAAAATTTTAAAACCTCATCTAGCGCTTGATCTGAGGAAGCGTGTATAAAATTGCCCTGATATCCAATTGTAGTACTCAAGCTGCTATGTCTATATAGTTTTTGAAGCATTTGTGGGGACACCTTATCTCCGGCAATATTTCCAAAAGAATGTCTGGCGATATGATTGGTGATTTTTTTATCTATTTCTGCAAGATCAGCTATATCCTTTAGATTAGAATTATGTTTTTTTATAGCACTCTTTATTACACTATATTTTTGTTTGGTTTCATCTCCTCCCACTTTTTTAAGTTCAGGAAAAATAAAATCAGCATAAGATCTCTGATCAGGACGATAGAATTCCAAAATTTCAATTACTTTCTCAGGAAGCCGGAGCGAATCTAATTTTGCGTTTTTTTTCATTCTATAAAACAATCTGTCATCTACTATATCATTCCATTTTAGATGAAGTAAATCTGTTATTCTGATTCCTGCTAAATAGAAAGAGAATAAAAATATGTTTCTTGTATGCCAAAGGGGAGTATGTTTTTGTAAATCTAATTGTTCAATTTTAAGAATTTCTTCTTCAGTTAATCCTATTTTTAATGATTCGGGATATTTTATAAGTATTTTACCCCTACCGAAAGGATAAAAAGTTTGGTCTATTATACCTCTTTTAATAGCCCTATTGAATAGCAATCTAATAAACACATATGAATTCATTACAGATCTTTCTGAGTTGTTTTTTTCATTTTTAAGATATACTTTAAAACGTCTTAAAAAACTTTCATCAATTTCCGGAAATAAGACATCTTTTCCTTTAGTAAATTCTTTAATAATTTTTGCTTTAGAACGATCGGAAATAGCGCGATTAAATTTTTTTGATTTTTCTAAATCCTCCACATGTTCTTTGGCAAGAGCGAAGAAGGAATTATTATTTTTATTACTTCTTATCTTATCTGTTATTTGCTTTGCAGATAATTGCTTTTTATTACGCTCTGCTTCATAGATAATATCATCTAGTTGATCATATTTTTTCCTGATTAGCCGATTTAAATGCTTGTATTTAGGATGTGATTTCTTTACTTTTTCTGCTTTCTCATCCCAATCCTTTGGATCAATATTATAACCAAGATGAAAATAGCTGCGTCTACGGAAACTGGTTACTCTTAATGCTAACCGATAAATTATTTCAGTCTTATTTAACTTTTTAGGATGCAAAATTGCTTTGAGATGAACCATAATTTTCTTGTTTGAAAATACTAAGATAATCATTCTGGGTAACACATAGGTAACACATTTCTTGAATTGTTTTGGGTTTATTTGATATCTGTTAAGTGGTTAAACATCAGTAAATCAGTATTTTGTATTCTTTTGATTTCCTTTGGTTTCTATTCAAATCGAACTTAGGATCTAGTGCCGCGAGGTGTGAGAGTTCGAGTCTCTCCGCCCGCACGCAAAGAAAAGCCGACTTTAATGAGTCGGCTTTTTTTGTTTGGGGTGACCCGTCCTGAAATAAGTTGTGGATCAAGAACATTTTCTGCTGAGGTGTAGGATACTCCTCAGATTTATTTTTTTCTGTTGTTCAATAAATCAGACTTAGAGAATCTTTTAGTAGTAGTTTAAAACTAGCTGCAAAAGGTACTACGGATCAAACTCAAAAGTTGTGTGTGAATTAAAATAATAGTTTGATTTTTGCTTTCTAAACAAGAAGCATTGGATCCATATATAGACTTACTCAAGATTTTATTACCAGAATTATTAATCACCCATTTTGATCTTACCGGTCATCAGACAGATGGAGATATACTACACCTGCATTTTGAAGAGAAACCAGAGATTCCAAAGGAGTTTTCCTCCAACCTGATCATAGCGCACGGGTTTCATAAAGAAATAACTATTCAGGATTTTCCGGTGCGTGGTAAAAAGGTATTCCTGCATATAAAACGCCGCCGCTGGCTTAACAAACAAAACAAAAAAGTTATGCAGCGTGACTGGAACTTAGTAGCACAGGGAACCCGAATGACCGTCGAGTTCGCTGCTTTTTTAAAAGTACTTAGTCAGTACTAAAGCTTCTGACTGTCATACCATCGGAGCATTTTATGGTGTCAATGGAAAGAAGCTC
This sequence comes from Salegentibacter profundi, assembly GCF_054121475.1. Taxonomy (NCBI): domain Bacteria; kingdom Pseudomonadati; phylum Bacteroidota; class Flavobacteriia; order Flavobacteriales; family Flavobacteriaceae; genus Salegentibacter; species Salegentibacter profundi. The sequence continues at coordinate 384 of NZ_JBSYGG010000001.1, read as the reverse complement.
CAACGCCAGTACAAAGATTATCTAAGCGATTTTAAGGAGTGGGATCAAAAAACCCATGCCAAAGAATGGCTCATCTTCCCAGAGAATATCAGTTCAAAGCTCTCTATAGATGAGACTGCCCTCTCTAAAGGAGAACTTTATACCATCATCACCAATAAAAAAGCAAAAGGAAAAAAGGGCAGTATAGTAGCTATTTTCTCGGGAACAAAGGTAGAACCCATTATAAAACAACTACTCAAAATACCTGCTTCTAAACGTGGAAGAGTCAAGGAAATTACATTGGATATGGCCAATTCCATGAAAACCGTTGCCAGGAAATGCTTCCCTAAAGCCATACAGGTTACAGATCGATTTCATGTGCAGAAACTTACCTTAGAAGCCTTA